>CAYRDV010000051.1:10020-22099 GCA_964422885.1 uncultured Candidatus Sericytochromatia bacterium | reverse complement strand
TGCTGATAAATTTAATAAAATCTTTACTGTAGACTGGAATTATCATTCAGAAGTTCCTGATTTAACTATATTACAAAAATTTGTGGGAATTACCATTGATAATATTCAGGGAACTGTTTACAAGGACTCAGAATATTAATGAATTCTAAATATACCCTATTCAAAACTTAATCTTTAAGGTTGAACCGACAATAAGGACACTTTATCCATTCACTATCGATAATTTTATTACAAATTGGGCAGTGTTTTTGCAATTCACTAAAACAAAAAGGGCATGAATTAAAGTCTTCTTTTATTGGACTTCCACATTTCGGGCAAATAATCGTAGTTTCTTTACTAAAAGGGATTACTCTGTTAATTTCTTCAACAGTTGTAAGTCCAAGTTTTAACTTATCTATTGCATCTTCGAACATAAAGCTCATGTTTTGAGCTTTGGCATACTCAATAACTTCATTTTCAGGTGCTTTATTATGGATAAGTGCTTGAATATTTTCATTAATTTCCAGGAGTTCAAATATACCAATTCTCCCTTTAAACCCAGAATGCCTGCAATTATCACACCCTATACCTTTTTTAAAAACAATTTTCAGATTCTCAATACCCATTTGTTTTATAAGTGTTTGGTTTGGAGTATATTCTTTAAGACATGAAGGGCAACTTTTTCTAACCAGCCTTTGAGCAATTATCAGTAATAATGAGGACGAAATTAAAAAAGGTGGTATACCAAGATCGATAAGTCTGGTAATAGAAGCTATTGCATTATTCGTATGCAAGGTTGAAAGTACCAGATGACCGGTCATAGCTGCATTAAATGCAATTTCAGCTGTTTCTGCATCTCTAATTTCACCAACCATTATTACATTTGGATCCTGGCGTAAAAAAGAACGGAGAGTATTAGCAAAAGTTACACCTATTTTATTATTAATTTGTACCTGATTAACACCACTAATATCAAATTCTATTGGGTCTTCAACTGTCACAATATTTTTTTCTGGTGTATTAATCTCATTTATACAAGCATAAAGAGTTGAACTCTTACCACTTCCAGTTGGCCCTGTCACCAATATGATTCCCTGTGGCTTACTGATATTCTTTTTTAGTGTTTTCAGGTTTTTTTCAGATAAACCAATATTATCAATATGTATAATATTTGTTGCCTGAAGAATTCTCAAAACTAGTTTTTCGCCATAATGGGTTGGAATAGATGAAACCCTTATATCAATATCACGCTCACTAATTTTAATTTTTAAACTTCCATCCTGTGGTATTCTTTTTTCTGTAATGTCCATTTTTGATAGTATTTTAATCCTGGAAATAATACCTCCTTCAAGCCATTTAGGCAATTTTTGAATTTCATGAAGAATGCCATCAATCCTAAAACGAATGATAATATTGTCAGGGAAGTTTTCGATATGAATATCGCTTGCTTTATTTTTAATAGCTTGAAAAATCATTAAATTTACTATTTTTACAATAGGAGCATCATTAGGCGAAATTTCCTGTAAATTGTATCTGTTTTGTTCATCATGAATGCTTTTTAACTTAGTCTCACCTTCAACATTACTTATTAAATCAATATCAAATGGTATTTTTTCCTTTTTATTTTCTGAAGTATTTGATTCATGTGTATCCAGTTTTATGTTTTCAAGATGTTTGAAAAGAAATCCTTTTTTTGTAATCTCTATAATTTTCGTTATTGGTAATAATTTAGGAATTACAGAATATTTTGTCGTTTTTTCAATTTCATTAATAGTACTTACTTGAAATGGGTTGAACAGTGCAACAAATAATTTATTTTCCTTTATTTCCAAAGGTAAACAATAATTAGTTGCAGCAAATACAGGTGAAACTATATTTAAAACCTTCATTTCAATTTTAGGTAAAGGTAATGAAACTTTTGCTAGATTTAGGTGTTTGGCCAATAAATCAATAACCTGATTTTCATCAATAAAATTATTTTCAATAGCATATAAAATCGGTGAGGTATTTGTAAGTTCAGATATACGAATAATTTCTTTAGCATCTTCTTTTTTAAGTAGTGGTGAATTTTCAAGATATTTAAGAAATTTTAGCTCGTCCTGATAAAGTAATGATGATAAAAAATCACTTTTTATTTCTAAATTGTCTACTTCAACATCTTCCTGCTTTTCAGGATAGAACTGGCCAATTTTTTCCAGTATTTGAGTTTTGGTTGCTAATTCACTTTTTATAGAATAACCTGTTTTATTTTCAAGTTCCATAATTGCTTCAACCTGAAAAGGATTAAACATTGCAATTGAAAGAACATTGTGATTTAACTCAATTGGAAAAAACACGTTTTTTCGGGCAAATTTGGAAGTCAAAATTTTTATTAGAGTATTATTTATTTTTAGGGAAGAAAGATCAATTTTTATAAAACCTAATTTTTCTGACAAAACATCCAGAATTTTATCTTCTGTAATACTATTGTTTTTAATTGCCAAATCAAGTGGAGATAAATTCTTTTTTTCTGAATTAGTTATTATTTCATTTAATTTTTCTGGAACAATAGCTTTTTCTTTTTCCAAAAATTTTAATAATTTAATTTCCGGCTCTATTTTAACTAACATATAATTATTTTTTTATACTTTACTTATTAATTTTATAAACTAATTCTACTTATTCTTTTTCAATTTCTAAATGATAATAAACAAAAAAAAAATTGACCATAATCAATTTTTTGAAATAAAGTAGTTTTAAAAATTTTAGGATATTTAGGAAAAAATATTAGATAATTTTTTCCAAATATTGCTTTGCTTCTATTATTTGTTTTTCATTATAAACTTTTATTCCATTTTCTTCAAGAAGAGTTGTTGTAACTCCTTTCCCTCTTTTTTTTATTTTTGAAAATGTTCCATCATATACAAGATTACTGCCGCATGATGGGCTACTTTCTTTTAATATAGCGACTTTGATATTATTTTTTTTTATTATTTCCAGAGCTAGTTTTGCTCCTTTTACAAAGTTATCGGAAATATCTTCACCTATTGAGTTTATAACTTTCCCTTTCCCATATAAAACTTCCTTAGCAGTAGAATTAACAATTTCTGCTGGTAAACGTGGTATACTTAGTCCACCACTAACCTCCGGGCAAAAAGAAACAACTCTTTGTTCCTTTATCCAATTCTTTAATATTTCATTTTCTAATAAAAATACTTCGGCATTATAACGAACATTCTCACCCAAAAGGCAAGCACTGATTAATATTTTTTCCATTTTTAATTTAATTCCGGGGATGGCACTTTTTTATTCATGATTGCTCTTTGTAATGAAAATAGATAAAAATTTATTTCATCCATAATAGCTTTGTCTTTTATAATTTTTATATCATTTCCTGTATCGGAAATGGCAATAAACTCTTTATTTTCTTCTTTTGAAGCGATCAGATATTCTTTTCCTTTAATTTCAAGTTTGCCCATTATATTTAACTCTAGAAGACTCCCATCATCGTCTTCGAGGGTAATACACATGTCCTTGTCTGAATAAATGTCTTCAAGTTCATGCTTCTGTTCAAATTCAAAAATTAAATCATCAATTAAATCTTCATCTTCAACTATCAGTAACTCATTATCTTTTACTAAAAAAATAGTATATTCATCCTCAAAGCTATTAATATCTAATGATATTAAATATGAACAACCATCTTTTTCCACTTTGTCAATTACATGATAATCATATCTTTTACCATCTTTACCAAGTAGTGTAATTGATTCTATATCCTCATCTAGAGTCATTTGCTCAAGGTATTTCTGAAGCTCATTTAATTTTTGTTCATCATGAACGATTGAATAATTGTTATCTTTTGATTCTATAATAATCAGTTTTTCATTTTCAGGACCTTCTTCGGGTATTGTGATCAGGTAGGTATGACCTTTCATTTTAACCTCATCAATAACCTGAAAACTATAAGTTTTCCCGCTTGAATCTGTTAAAGTTACAATTTCTAAAAATCTCTTTTCATTTTCATCTTTTTCAAACATTAGGTTTCTCCTAATAGTATCTACTAAAGTATAGATCAAAACAGAGTTTTTTAGCTATGATTTATTTTTGTAGGAAAAAAGAAATATTAACTCTTTACTTAATGTTTATAGCTTTTTCTATGATATTCATCCATTGTTTTATTAATTAAATAAACTACTTCATTATTCCTACTTTTTAAAGTATATTATTAAAAAAGTAAGAACATGGTTTTAAGGCTTTAAAGAATGAAAAATAATATTAAATTATCCGTTTTTTCTATAATCAGTTTTTTTATTATTAATATGATGAATGCCACTGTTATTGCCTTTCCAAACTTTAGTCCCAAAACCTATTTTGATTACCCTGTATTACCTCTTCAGGGAGCTCTGGATCAAATTCTAATGTTTAACAGTAATAGTCCAGAAATAATTAAAACAGAAGGAATACTATTATCAACATTTCCTTTTGATGGGATGAAATCACCTGAAGCACATCTTAATTTACCATTTGAAGGTAGGTTTGATCTATTTTCCCATCATTTATCTGCCGAAAAAGAAAAAGATGATTATACAACCATTTATCAGGGAATTATTTTACAAAATCTTTCTGAAAAGGCAGTAAACCTTAGGGTATTATCTGGTTCAAGCTATACAACTCAACCTGATGCACCATTTAAAAAGCTGGATGATTATTTAATTAATAATAATGGAAATTTCTTTTCCGGGCCAGGTGACCGTGTGAGTCAGGATATTTTAAGAGGGAAATTAACCGTAGAAAATCGGATTGCTAAAATCATGCCTAAAGAGGTTTTTGTATTACTAAATGAGCCTATACCAATTTCTCCTGGTTTTACAGTAAATGCCAGAACATCGCAGTTTAAGCTTGAATCAGATGGCCCATTATATATTGCTGATCTGGCCTTATATCAAAAAAAATTTTTATTTTTCTGGAAAGACCAAAAACCTTCTGTTTCTGATTGGTTAAATATTTTAAAAAATGGCAATCTTTCCGAAAAACGTGATCATATTCCAACACCAGTTGAAAACAAAGATGAATGGCCTTTTTTTTATGGTCGGGTTGCAGGTGTACAAATTGGAAGTAAATGGGAATCCATAATAACCAATGATCAGAATGTATTTAAAATACCTGCACCCAATGAAGGTGTTAGCTATGCTTTAAACACTGTATCCATAAATACTTATGGTACTTCACAGGTTCAAAGTGCAAAAATAATAAGAAGATACTGGGATACAGCAATTCAAGCCAATGCTAATTATGGTGTCACATATGAAATAAGTATTCCTTTATACAATGCTAATAAAGAAGCAACTTCTGTTGCGATTAGTTTTGATTCACCGTTAAGAGTCTTTAAAGATAGACTTCAAAACAAAATTACTTTTTATGATGAACCTCCTGAAAAAGTTACTTTCCGGGGAGAGTTTAAAATAGAATATAAAAGTTTATTGGGAGCTGATAACAAAAAATATATTCATATTGTTCAGCGTTTTGGACAGTTAGGACTTCCTCTTGTCAGTATATTAATGTCACCAGGAGAACACAGATTGGTTAAAATTACTTATGTTTATCCTGCTGATGCTACACCTCCGCATGTATTGACTATTACTTCGAATTAACTGGTGTTATAATTCTTTTAACTCTCCCCAGCCTCTTGGAAAGAGAAGGAGCAGAAGGTTTATATTTTTGAGGTGTTAAAAATGATAACAGAAGAAGATGTTTTAAAAATAGCTAAACTGGCTAAATTATCTCTTACACCGGAAGAAGTAAAACTTTACTCGGTTCAGCTTGGTGAAATTCTTAATTATGTAGAGCTGCTTAATGAGCTTGATACTACAGATGTTCAGCCTACGACCAGAGTAATCCCGGTGCATAATGTACTAAGAGATGATATCGTAAAACCTGGCCTTGCATATGATAAAGCTTTACAAAATGCTCCTGATATCGAAAATAATATGTTTAAAGTACCAAAGATATAAGTCTTAATTTTAGCAATTTTAATGGATAAAATTCCTTTAGAGTATATAATTGAAAAATTTTATAGACGTTCTTTTGAACTTTTTATCGAGCTATATTTAAATATTGATTACAAACAGGATTCAAATTCTCTTTATACTGAGCCAAAAAGTATAGAAATTTTTTGTCAAATTCGTGATGAATTAAAAAGTTTTTTGGAAAATAATTTAGAGTCAGAAAAAATAAAAGAAATAATTTCAACATATTATGAGTCTGATTATAAATTGCTTTGTTTAGCTTTATTAAAAATTGTTGGAAATTATTTTGTAACAGAAAAAAGAGCGAAATTACCGTATACTCACAAAGATATAACTGTAATTCTAAGTCCTTCTAACCCTATTTATTTAAGTAGTGAATCAAAGGTAAGAAAAAATGTTGGAACAGGATTTAATGATATAACAGATATTTTTGACAAAATTTCCATAATACCTGAAAAAATTGAAAGAATATTAAAAATTAATTTTATTCAAAGTAAACAGATTCAGAAATTAAATAAATATTTAGAACTAATAAAAAAAGATTTTAGAATTGCTGTAACTCATTTTACTAAAAAAATAAATATTGAAACTGATTCTTTGCTTGAAACATGGCCTCATGACGAAATAATTACCACACCTTACTGGTTCAAATGTATAAAAGATATAGATAAAGCAACACAAAAGCTTGAAAAAATTCTTATTGAATCAAAAGAGAAAAATGTAAATATTCTTGTTTTTCCAGAACTTATGATTGATGAAAAACTTTTAAATTATATACAAAAGTGGTTAAAAGATAACAATAAAATTACTGATATTTCGCCTTCTTCTATTAGAAATAATTTATTAATGGTTGTAGCAGGTAGCTTTCATATAGAAGAAAATGGAGAGCTTTATAATATTTCAAATATTTTAAATTATAGAGGGGAAATTCTTTGGTCACATAAGAAAATTCAAAGATTTTCTTTAAATGCTGAAGATATAGAAAAAGATCCTGAAACCCAGGCATTTCTTAAAATATGTAAGAATGGAGGGCATGAAAGAATTGAAACATCAAATGAACTACAAATCTTAGATACTGTCATTGGAAGAATATGTGTATGTATCTGTATTGATTATTTTCACTACGATAATAGAGAAGAATTCATAAGTTCTTCTGCAAATTTACTTTTAGTTCCATCAATGAGCCCTAAAACTATTAGGTTTAAGGATGTTGCAAAAATATTTGGCTCAGAAAAGCAGATTTCCTCTTTTATTGCAAACAGCGGCTTTATTGCTGATAAAGATAAAGAAACAAAAAAAATAACTGAAGATGGAGCATCCTTTTATTATTTACCACAATCAAAAGATACTTTTACCTATTTACAGGAAGAAAATTTACTTATTTATGAGTTAAGAATTAGTGATACGTTAGTATAATTAATTTGTAATGTTTCAAAAAAAGAGATATAGTTAGTAATAAGTTAGTAAAAATTTGGAGAACTTTAATGATCAAAAATGTTTTAGAGGTTTCTCAGACTTCTGATGAACCAATAAAAGAACTTTTAGATATTGCTAAAGAGGCGATAAAAAATAAAGATAAAAATACTCTTTATGATGTTGATCTTTGTTTATCAGATAAATTTATTGAATATATACGTTCAGGAACTCTGGAGAATTTGAAAACTTTTCTATACACAACTTTATTATTTACAGAAACAGATAATGCTGAAACATTGGAGAATTCTGAAGAATTTAAGGATTATTTTTACAGATGGGAGCATTTTATTTCCTTATGTGATATAGCATCAAAAAATTATGACCCAAAGCTTGTAGAAAGAACTGTTAAAGGTAGTAAACATGGTCTAAAGTTATTGCAACTATTATATAAAAGTGATGGAAAAAGGCCAGCAGAGCTTGAAAAAGAGCTGGATATAAAATCATCTCAGCTTTCCAGGCTTATAAATGACTTTGAATATCACAACCTTATTTTTAGAGAAAAATTCAAAGAAAACAAAACTACAATTGTACATTTAAGTTATATCGGAAAAACTTTTATAGAAGATTTAAACAATAAAAAAGAACCTGCAAAAATTGAAAAACTTTTAGTTAAACCTAAAAACGAAATGCAAAAAACTTTTGGTTTTATTCCTAGCTCCTTCAATAATCCTAAAAAGCTTTATAGTTATTAAAATGAGAAATTTACCTCGCAAAACTATATTTTGCACTTTTTACTCATTTAAAGGCGGTGTTGGTAGGACAATATCTCTTGTAAATACTGCTGTTACTCTGGCAAGAGCGGGTAAAAAAGTCATTATTTGGGATATGGACATTGAAGCTCCAGGAGTCCAAAATATTCCATTTTTTAAAGACATAAAAGATAAAATTTCTGGTGGGTTTATTGATCTTGCTCTTAAGTTTCAGGAAAGCGAGTATAAAAAATCCAGTATTCAAAATCTTGAAAATTATCTTGTAGAACATAATGAGTTTGCAAATATCCAACTTTTACCAGCAGGAAATCTGGAAAATGATGATTATGGTGCAAAATATTCTTCTATTGATTTTTCAAAGTTATTTCCAAATGATAAGGAAGAACAGCCTGGATTAATTTTATTTGATCAAATTTGTTTACAACTATTGGCATTGGCACCTGATTTTGTCCTAATAGATTCAAGAACAGGCTATACAGATATTGGAGGTGTTTGTTGTTATCTGATCCCTGATATTGTTTTTCTCGTTTTTAATTACGGACATCAGAACCTTTCTGGTATAAGAAGTGTATACAATTCTCTTACTAGTGAAAAAACAAGAGCCTTACGTGAGAAAGAAATAAAGGTTCATCTAATCGCTTCAATGGTTCCAACAGGACAGTTTGGTGTTCTTGGGCTAAAAGATGAAAGAACAAAAGAATGGGATAAATACAAACTTGATAAAAGAATTGAAATTGGATATTTACCTGAAGTTGCTCTTAATGAAACAATTGTAACAGAAAAATATCCAAATGAACCTGAAAGTCAAAGTTACAAAGATATTTCCAGAATTCTTCTTTCTGAAAGTGATACTTTGGCATTGTCAGAAGATAAAGCAAAAAAATCTGAAAATGAGGTGAGTCAAAGTAGATTAGTTCTTCGTATGTATTCAGAAAAACCGTTTGAAAAAAAAGTAGCAGAATTATTTGCTTTGATGGGCTTTGAAACTGAATTAAATAAAGAAATAAATGGTAACCCGATAGATATTTTTCTTACTAGGTCTGAACCTTTTAATACAACTTATTATATTGTTGAAAGTAAAAATACTACTCATTTAATAAATAGTGAAACAATATTTAAAGTTAAATTATATTTGCAAGAAATAAAAAAAGTTTATCCTCAATGTAATGCAATGGTTATTACAAAAAAAGGATTCATAAAAGAAGCTAAAGCTGATGCAGAACAAAGTGGAATTACCCTAAGAACTTATGATGAACTTTTAAATAGCATTATTAATTTTGATAAATATATCTCTTATACAAGAACTATCTTTTCAGGAACAGCATTGGAAAAAAATTATATTGAGCAGGATGTAATTGTTGAAAATGTTGGAAAATTACAGCCAGTTGTAGGATATATTAATAATTGGTTGGAAAAACCAGAAGGGGGATTTTTTACTCTACTTGGGGATTATGGCACAGGTAAAACCTCTTTCACAAAAAAACTTGCTCATGATTTAGCAATAAAATATGAAAAAGATAACACAAATAACCGGATTCCTATTTTAATAAATCTAAAAAGTGCTCAAAAGGCCTTAAGCCTGGAAAATATTATTTTTGAACATTTTCGAAATCTTTCAATTGATATAAAACCACAAGCTTTACTATATTTGCTTAGAGAAGGTAAGATTTTATTTATTTTTGATGGTTTTGATGAAATGGCAAACCAATCAAGTGCGGAATTAACAAAGCAAAACTTTTTTGAACTTAGTAAAACACTTGAAGGAAAAGCAAAAGTCATACTTACCTGCCGAACTCATTATTTTAAAGATAGGGCAGAAACAGAAGAAACTCTAAATTCAGCTAAAAATAATACTCAGCCCTTTATAACTGATCTTTATAAATCAATTCAGGGAAGGGAAGGCTTTTCAGTAGGTTATCTTCAGGAATTTAAAAATGAGCAGATAACTGAATATTTACAAAAAACTTTGCCCGAATCCTGGGAAGAAGCATTAAATACAATTAACACAGTTTATAATCTAAAAGATTTATCTTCACGTCCTGTACTGCTTGATATGATTGTTAATTCATTACCTGTGATAAAAGAGAAAAAAGGTGCTATTCAGGTTGCTGATTTATATTCCTCTTATGTAAAAGATTGGATGGAATTAAATGACTGGAGATATCAGCTAACAACTGAAGGTAGAGAGTTTTTACTTGAGGAAATAGCTGTCAGACTTTGGGAACAAGGACTAGATAAAATTCACTATACCAGTTTAGGAGATGTTTTAAAAAATTACCTGAAAAATAAAAGAAATACTGTAACTAATACAGATATTGAGATTGCTTCTTCCGAAGTAAGAACAGCATCCTTTTTAAGCCGGGATGAAGAAGGTAACTATGGTTTTTCTCATAGATCTTTTATGGAGTTTTTTCTTGCCAGAAGGATTTCAAAGCAACTAGAAAATGGATATATAAAATCCCTTAACTTAAAAAGATTATCAAATGAAGTTATTTTATTTTTAAGTCAACTTAGTGATAAAGAAAAACTAATACAAATTTCAAATGAAATACTTTCAAATCCATATAAAAAACAAGTTTCTGAAAATGCTTTATTAATTTATTATTGGTCAGTACGTTATCTTCATTCTGCTGATGGTAAAATTATAAATATTGAACCCTTAAAAAATCTGTTTTCAAAATATAAACCAAGATTTTTTGAATTATCTGGAGCAGAACTTGATAATTTAGAGTTACCTCTTATAAATTTAAGTAATTCTGTATTGAAAAGAGTAAATTTAAATGATTCTATTTTGTTCGGTAGTTTATTAAAAAATGTTGTTTTTGATAAAGCATCTATCTCTTCAACAAATTTTGATTTTTCTGATCTATCAAATTCAAGTTTTAAAAATTGTACTATTGAAGATTGTTATTTTAGAAACTCTAAACTTAATAAAGTTAATTTAACAAATAGCACAATTTATGGGTGTAATTTTTATCAAGCTGAGCTTAATAATATTATTACTGAAAATACAGATTTATCTTTGTCTGGGTTTCTTGAAGCAACCTTAGAAAAGGGAATTCTTTCAAAAGTAAAAATTTTTGGTATAGGAAATGTTGAGGCTAAGTTGAAAAATTTGGATTTAGTACGACAGATAATTTATTATCCTTATTGTTTATCTTGTACTCGTGATGGAAAAATTATTGCTGTAGGAGATGATAGTGGTAATATCAAATTTTATTCTCCTCTATATAATAAGATTTTAAAAACTTTGAAAGGTCATTCAGGGTATGTTACTTCATTAGCTTTTAGTTCAGATGGTCTCTTTTTGATATCTGGTGGTACCGATAATACTATTAAAATATGGCAAGTTGATTCTGGAAAATTGATTAATACTCTAGTAGGGCATAATAGTAAGGTAATATCATTAATTTTTAATTTAGAGGATAAATTAATAATATCTGGAAGTACTGATCAAACTGTTAAGATATGGGGTGCTTATTCTGGGGAAATTATTAAAACTGTAAATTCAAAATTTGGTTCCGTAAGTGCTTTATCCTTTAATCAAGAAAATATTTTAATTGCAGCTAGTAATCAAGAAAATTCAATAAAAATTTGGGAAGTGTTAACTGGAAAATTAATTAAGACTTTAACTGAATTTTTTAATCATGAAATGTCTGTATCTTTTAGTGAAGATGGTAAATTAATTGCTTCAAGCAGTAGAGACGATTCAATAAAAATTTGATTTCACTTTCGTCCTGTTAAGATACCACAAAACTAGTGCGGATATAGATAAGACGGCGAGCATAAAGACCAGAGCGGATCCAATGCCTGGATAGCCTAGTGATCTGAGATCCTCTGAAGGCAAAGCCTCAATCAATAATTTAATAATGGTTGATTTTCCGGCGCCATTCCGCCCGACAATAG
>CAYRDV010000051.1:0-10010 GCA_964422885.1 uncultured Candidatus Sericytochromatia bacterium | reverse complement strand
TGGGAAGTATTAACTGGAAAATTAATTAATACCTTAGATGGAAATAATGATACAATAACCAGCCTTAATTTTTTGATGGGTAACGAATTTTTAATATCCGGTAGTTATAATAGTTCAATAAAAATTTGGGAAGTATTAACTGGAAAAATTCTTGATAATTTTGAGTTCTTTAAATTGGATATATTAAAATCACTTTGTAGCCCAGATTGGAAATATTTAGTTACTAAAATTAGTGATAGAAGAATAAATGTTTGGGAAATATCTACAGGAATATTGATTAAAACATTTGAAGATGATTTTGGATTTAATAATTTACAGACAATTAGTACAAATGGGAAATATCTGTTACTTAGTAGCTTTAATAAATTATATTTATTGGAAGTAGGAGCTTGGAGCTATATAAAAAAACTAAATGAACATTCTGATACTATAAACTCATGTGTGTTTAGTTCAGATAGCAAATTAATAGCATCTAGTAGTTATGACAAAACAGTAAAAATTTGGGATGTTTCTTCTGGTAAATTATTTAGAAATTTAGAAGGACATACTGCACCTGTAACCTTTTGTATTTTCAGTCCAGATAATAAATTAATAGTGTCAACTAGTTATGACAGGACAATAAAAATTTGGGAAGTTTCTTCTGGTATCTTATTAAAAAATATAACAGAAATTGATAATAATATTTCTTCATTAATTTACAGTTCTGATGGAAAATATATAATTATTGGTGACATCAAGGGGGTTATCAAAATTTTTGATATATGTTATGAAAAAGTGAAAACAATAAAAAGTCATTTTAAAGAAATTACTAGTTTAAATTCAATTTCGGATGGAAATTTTTTAATTACTGGAAGTTATGATAAGACAATAAAAATTTGGGAAATATCTACAGGAAAATTAATTAAAACATTAGGAGATTATTATTGTATGATTTCTTCTATTTCCTTTAGCCCAGATAAAAAATATATTTCTATTACTCATGAAAATGCCGTTAGTTTCTGCTCATATAAACAGGAAAAGGATAAATTTGATATAACTAACCATGTAACTTTTTATAATTTACCTGATAATAACTGGTTTACAGTTATGGAAGAGAATAAAAATTTTGTTTGTTCTGAAGGAGCAAAAGAATATTTTTATTTTAATGATAATCTAGCTATATATCCTATATCAGATTTTCCTGAATTAGAAAAAAAAGAAGGATTGGATATTTTCAAAGATTCAAAATCAGGTAAAATTATAAAGAAGAAAAAATGAATTATAATAAGCCTGTGCCAGTAATATAAAATTGAGGTTTCTTATGTTTTTACCTTATAAACCAAATAAATTATCTACCTTTAAAAATAATATTCATCCTAATAGGAATAGCCCATATCTACCTTTAGCACTGGAAATTCAGGAAGAAATAAAGCCAAAATACAATTCCCCTTTAGGGGCCCCTGTTTCTGAGTACAGAAATAAGAAAAAGCAAAAATCAGGCATACCAGAAGCTTCTCCTCCAGTTAATATTTTTATTTTAATAATTGAAAAAGAATTTGAAAACCATGATTTATATAATTTCCCATGTCTGTGTAATGCTTGTAAAGCAGACCTTGTAGCCCTTTCATTAAAAAAATTGCCATCAATATTTATTACAGATAAAAATAAATTAGAAGAAACAACTAAACGGGTTAAAGATGAGCATATGTCCTTAATAAAAGAAGCAATCAGTTATTCTATTGAAATAGTAGAGAATAACAAGAGTAAAAACTGTATAAGAAATCAATAACTTCCAACCCTGAAGTACAACAAGGGGATTCCTTTCAGTCATCGCTTCAAGGTATTATTAATAAAATAAATTCAGTAATTAAAGTTTGGAGAATAATTTGAAATGAATAAACCAGAAGGAAAACCTTATGGTAATAACTTCATATATAATATTTATTCACCAAACAAATTATCAAAATTTATAGTACCAACTTATTCAAATTTAAAAAAAGAAGAGCCTCCTCCTTTAGGCAATCTTTCAAAAACATCTGAAAAAGGCTTTGTAGAAAATATTTATTCACCAAATAAATTATCAAAGCCTTTATCAGATGAAAACAATGAGGAAATTAATATGCCTCATGTCAGACTCCCAATAAAGGAAACCCCAGAAATTATTGGGGAAGAACATAAATTAGATGATTTATTAAGTAAGGATATAAATGGATATTCGTCTCCATACAATGTCTTCTCTTCTATTGTAAGCAAACAGTTTGACGATTATTTGCTGGAATCACATAATGTATGCTCCTGTGTAAAATGCAGAGTAGACATTATGGCTCTTTCTCTTAAAAATTTACCTAAAATATATATAACAGATCAAACAAATATTGAAAGTAAAGTTGAGTTAATTTCCAGAAAATATCATAAAAAAATTTATAAAGCATTGCTGCGGGCAATAGAAAAGGTAAAAGAAAACCCCAGTGATGAATGTAAACACGTAAAACAAAGAAAAAGTAGTAGTTTAAGTATTGATGAACAATACTATGAATAAAATAACTTTTGGTTTTGCTAAAAAATCCAATACTGACTATCTCAATAAAGCAACAGTTTTATTTTTGCAAAAATACCTTTTAAAATGAAAAAACGTTTAAAAGGAGTTTCCCAATATTATACCTATCTATTTCCTATATTCAGAAAAATACTACCAAAATTATTAACCCCCAGAAATGTTGTTTTTATGCTTGCAATACCTGTTTTAATTGGTATATCTACATTTTTAATCAATAGCATTAATGAAAGCAGACTGGCTCAGAAAGAAATTGAGTTAAGACTTTCCAAAATGGATACAGAAGAAAAAAAAAGAAAACATAATTTCAATAATTCTATTGAAAAAGCACATCATGATTATAAAAATAAAAATTATTACAGTGCCTATAAAAATTATGATAATGCTTTGCAATATGGGGTTTTAAAAACAAATGATAAAAAAATTTTTACAGAACTGATTGAAAGAAAGGCAATAGAATATTTGCAAAACGGTTATGTTGATAAAGCAAAAATTGAAATTGATAAATTTAACGACCTTACTTTACGTTCCCAGGTAGATAATCAAGATTTTAATCTCAATAATTTATTAAATAATGAAAAATATATCCAAATTATAAAGAATGATACAGAAATTATTGGTATTAATAGTCAAGGACAGGTTGATGTGATAAAAAAATCTATAAATGGTGAAATATTTGAATTTAATGACATAGTTGAATCACATTGTAAAATAAATTTTTTTTCTGGTGAATGGCGATATATACCTACTGATTCAGCAAAAATTAAAAATAATAAAGAAATTAAAATTGATTTCCCTAATGATGAGCTGATGCAAAAGGAAATGTTTGGTGAATTTTTTTTAGCTCAGGAATGTGCCGATTTTGATGCCAAAAAAGCATACCCATATTTAAAAACCTCAAGTATAAAATTAGAATATCAAAGAGTTTTATATGATAAATATATTTTAGAAATCCTTAGAAGATACAGCATAAGTACCCCAATACTGACCTATATGAAATTATTATTAAAAGGTTTTAAAAATAGTTGGGATGCAAATGATATTGATAAAAGTTATTGCGGAAGCCCATCCAGAGATAGATTCAAAGAATAGTCATTAATCAAAATATGACAAAGGGTAAAAAATCCAATATAGTTAATAATATGTAATATATAAATATTAAGAAAAACTGGTGATTTGTAATTCAATGAGAACTTGAATAAATTAAATATTAACCAGGAGGTTAAAAATGAAATATATTGAATCCATGTCAAAGGATGATCTGGAATTATTATTAAGTAAACATAACGGACCATGTATGTCTATATTTATGCCAACTCATTTTACTGGCCCTGATATCAGGCAGGACCCAATCAGATTAAAAAATATTTTACATCAGGCGGAACAAAAAATTATCGAAAGTGGTTTATACTCGCCTAAAGTAAAAGAAATATTGCTTAAGCCAATAATGAATCTTATTGAACAGGAACAATTCTGGCGATTTCAGTCTAAAGGGCTTGCTATATTTGTTTCACAGGATATTTTTGAATATTTCAGGTTACCTTTTAAAACTGAAGAACTTGTTGTAATAACAAATAATTTTCACATAAAACCCCTTCTTCCTTTGTTTAGAGGTGATGGAAAATTTTATCTTTTGGCAATTAGTTTAAACCTTGTTCGTTTCTTTGAATGTACACATTATACTGTCAAACAAATTTATCTTGAAGGAATGCCTTTAAATTTGGATGATGCACTTAAATATGATGATGAGTCAGGAAAACCAACATTTTCACATTCTTTCTCTCCACATGGAGGCAGCGGAGGAAGTACAGGGTTAGTACATGGACAGATTCTTGGTTCTGATACAGATTATGAGAAAAAAGAAATTCTTAATTTTTTTCAAAGAGTTAATGATTCTCTACATATTGTTTTAAAAAATCAAAAATCTCCTCTACTTTTGGCAACTGTAGACAGAAATTTTCCTATTTATAAAGAAGCAAATAGCTATCCTTACATGATTGACGAGATTATTCATGGTAATCCGGATACCCTCACAGAACATCAATTACATGATAAGGGCTGGAAAATAGTTAATCCGCTTTTTAAACAGACAGAAAAAAATTTTATTGAACGGTTTAACCAGTTATCAAATGTAAATAATGAGGCAAAATGGATATCTTATGAGCTTGAGGAAATTATTCCAGCCTCTTATTATGGTCAGGTTGAAGCCTTATTTATTGCCGAAAATGAACAGCAATGGGGAAAATTTGATCCTGATACAAATGTTATCCATCTTCACCAGGAAGAAAGAACTGGTGATCAGGATTTGTTAGATCTTGCTGCAGTTAATACTTATACTAATGGTGGAAATGTTTATGTAGTATCTAGACAACAAGTTCCCGGAACAAAGCAAATAGCGGCTTTATTTCGGTATCCATCTGCAATAAGAACAACCATTACTATCAGATAATTTTAATAAAAAGAGGGGCTTTTTAAGCCCCTCTTTTTATTAGGATAGTTTAAATGTAAAATTAAGGATATTTCTTAATTTTCCTTTTGTGATAGATGCCAGAGGTTGACTTTACAGTAATGAAACAGGAACAAAATTTATTAGAAGACTATAACTTTTTAAAAAACTCTCTTTCTCAAAATATAGAAAAGCTAATAAATTTATCAGATGTTTTAAATTTATCGAAAGAAAAAGATATTTTATCCGAATTTAGTCAAAAGCTATTTGAAAATATTTTTAGAATCATTGTAATTGGCGAATTTAAAAGAGGAAAATCTACTTTTATTAATGCCATGCTTGGTAATAAGATTTTGCCCGTAGGGATTACTCCAACAACTGCAACTGTAAATATTATCCGCTATAATAAAGAGCCCTATGCCACAGTCATTTATAAAGATAAAACTGAAAAACAAATTTCAATTGAAGAATTAAATAACTATGTAACCACAAAAAGTATAGAAATCGCTTTAATCGAATCTGTAATAATTTTTTACCCTTCAAAATTATGTAAAGATGGGGTCGAAATTGTCGATTCTCCTGGAGTAAATGATATTGATGAACAAAGGGTGGAAATTACATATGACTATATTCCCAGATGTGATGCAGCTATTTTTTTAATGAATGCAACTCAGCAATTTTCAGCTTCTGAACGGGATTTTCTAATGCACAAAGTTAATAAAAATATTAATAAAATATTTTTTGTAATGAATAAAATAGATCAGTTATCTGCATTAGAGCAGGAAGAAGCTTTCCAATATGTAAATAAAGAGTTGAGTCAGTTCATAGAAAATCCTAAAATATTTCCGGTATCGGCAAAAAAAGCTTTAAATTCTCAGTTGGAAAATAATGAAAATGAATTTATCAATAGTAAATTAAACGAATTTGAAACTGCCTTATTTAAATTTTTACTAAATGAAAAAGGCAAGTTTTTTATAAAAACACCTCTTGCACGTTGTCTGAATACAGTTGAAAAAATAAAATTTTCTTTAAATATACAACAAAAAGCTTATCAAATGAATATTTTGGATTTGGAACATAATATTGAAAAATTTAACCGGGAATTTTTAAACTATCAGGAAGAAAGAAACAGGATTGTTTCTATAATTGATCAAAGAAAACCAGGAATTATCAATAGAATTAAAGCTGATATAAAAATATTTACTGCCAGATTGCAGGAAAATATCAAACAAAAAATTAATGAGAATGATTTAAGTATTGAATCATTACAAAAAGAAATTTTAAAACTTATCGAATTTTCACTTCAGGAATGGGGTGAAAAAGAAGAAGAAGGAATAAAAATCGAATTACAAAACCTTTTTGATTTTATTCAACTAAAAGTTAAAATTATTCAGCAAAAGTTAAAAAAGATTCAATTAGAAATAATAAATGAAAAAGATGGATTAATTGATGAAAACTCAATCAATTTCTCTTCTGATAATAATCGCTTTATTGACATAATTCCAGGAATACTTGGAGATAAATTTGGTGAAGCTTCAGGTATTATCAGAGGAGCTTTGTTAATTGTAGGTGCCTCTATACTTACCGGTGGAGCAATTATTCCGGCTATACTGCTTGGCAGTGCCGCTTCATATTTAAGTGGTTCTATAATAAAAGATTTTACTACCAAAAAACAGAAACAAAATTTATTAGAAAAAGTAATTTTTGAGACAGAGCTGATTCCTGAAAAAATTGAATCTAATATTATTAAAAATGTCGAACATGTTTTTGAAAATGAGTTTAAAAAACATATTACTGATGAAATTGATTCAATTATTATTTCCACCCAAAATACTATTGATAAAATAATTGAAGATAAAAAAAATAAAGAAAAAGAATCATTTTCAAATATTTCTTTTTTAGAAAAGAATTTGCTGGAAGTCAATGAAATTGAAACGCACTTAATTTTAATCAGTGAAAATGATTTATTAAAATAATGCTTTAAAAAAAGTTTAACTGAAAATTTTTTTATAAAATTCATAGTATTTAAATTATCTTATATAATACACTTTAGTTTTGGTAAACATAATACAGTTTTAAGTAATGAAAGAAAACCTTTGTATGGATGAGCATTCAGATAAATATTTTGACTTTTATGAGCTTTTACAGGTTCATCCAAAAGCAGGTACTGATGTAATTAAAAAAGCCTATTATACACTCATGCAGCAGAATCATCCTGATAAAGGAGGGTCTGATGAGATCGCCAAAAAAATTAATGAGGCTTATAAAATACTCACCGATGCCAATCTACGTAAAGTGTATGATCAGGCCCGTAATATGCGGCTTATGGAACGTGTCAAATCAATAACCAGAGAAGTAATTAAAGATAAAGCCAAAGATAAAAAAGTAAAACCAGCAAATGTTATTTCCAAAAATTGCCCTGTACTTTCCAGTTATGGGGTATTAGTTCCTGATGAAAGAGGAAACAGAGTCCTGATCATTAATCAGGATGGTGAAATAACCTGGGAATATGGTAAATTTGGGACCAGTTTTTCTAATAAATTAAAAATGCCTAAATTTGCTAATTTCATTGATAGCCAGAATATATTGATTACAGATACAGGTAATGCAAAAGTACTTTCTGTAAATCATAAAAAGGATACTATCTGGCAGTTTGGTACAGGAGAACATTCTCATAGTGACCATACCCTTGATAATCCTTTATCCTGTACAAAAACTGCAAATGGAACTTATTTAATTTCTGATACTGGTAACAGAAGAGTAATAGAAGTAAATCCTGTTGGTGAAATTATCTGGCAATATGGTGATCTGAAAGATACAAAAATGTTTGGTAAATCCTTGCTACCGATTGTTAATAAAAGCACTTATCTTCTTTTTACCCCTGTTTTTGCTCAAAGACTTGATAATGGCAATACATTAATTTCTGATGTTGGTAATAAAAGAATAATTGAAGTCTCACCAGATAAAAAAATTATCTGGCAATATCCTCCCAAAAAATCTGACAAAAAGGAAAATAATTTTAGCTGTGCTAATTTTTGTTACCGTTTACAAAATGGCAGTACAATTTATTGTTTTGATAAAGTTTGTGAAATAAATAATGCTGGTGATTTACAATGGAATTATAACAAAAATGTGAACGATATTGATATAAATTGGGCCTATAAAGTAGAAAATAATAATTATCTTGTAAATATAACTAGAATTGTCCGTAGAGGTATTAACCAGGAAATAATGATGGTAGATACAAATGGGAAAACTTTATGGCGTTATTATTACTCTCAATATAAGCATGTTTAGGAACATAATATATTCCTAAATTTGGTTATTAAATTTTATTAGTTAACAATAAGAAAAGTTTCATTTAATTAATAGTTAATTCAAACAAGGTTTTTATCTAAAGCCTCTATTATAAAAATATAAAGAGTAGAGTTGTCAGAGGTTTTTATAATGAAAAAAGCAATTTTTAAAACAATTTTTTTAAGCACATTTTCAATTTTTCTATTATCTTGTCAGTCGAATGTAACTAATATTCAATTGGATAGTATTCAGTCTGATTCCCAATTTTCTGCAATGAAAAAAGACAATGATAATGACAGACTTTTTGTTGATAATGGCGTTGCAATACCTGATACTCAAAGATTTTTAACTGATTCCCCTTTTGCTGATGAACATCCTATCTGGTCACCGGATGGCAGAACCTTTTCTTTTCAGCGCAGTACAGGTGAAGGTACAGGATATAATGTCTGGACAATGAAAATAGATGGCTCAACTCAAAGACAATTAACAAAATGTGAACTTGACTGCCAGCAGGGATCATGGAGTCCTGATGGACAATGGGTTGCTTATCGTAAAGCAACAGGAAAAACGAACCCAAATGGCAGCAGAGAATTTGATATAGCCAAAACAAATGTAAAAACAGGGCAGGAAACTCCTGTAATTGTATATCCTGGTGATGATAAACATCCAAATTTCTCACCAGATGGAAAATATATCGTTTTTAATTCAGAACGTGATGGAAATAAAGCAAATATTTATGTTGTTCCTGCCAATAATTCTAAAGCAACACCTGTAAGAGTTACTAACAGTACTGATACCAATGATGTTCATCCTAATTTTTCCAGAGATGGAAAACATATTTTATTTCATTCATATATTCTGACAGCCCCGGTAAATCCTCAGAATCCTGAAGATGTGCCAAGTAAGCTGGGAATAATAAATATAAATGGATCTAATCTAAAATGGTTGTCAGTTGGTAATTTACTATTTCCAAAACATCCTTTTTTTACACCAGATGAAAACATAATTACTTTTCATGCAACTGATCCTAAAACAGAAAAGCGCAATATTTATGCCATAAATATTAATAAACCAGGTAAAATAGTACAAATTACTGATATTAAAAATGCTAAACATCCTGAGGTTTCTCATGATGGAAAATACCTTGTTTATTCTCATAAAAGAAATAATGCTCAGTCAGGTGAAAAGCAATACGATATTTCCCTGGTAGAAATAAATTATAAAAAGCTTTTAAGTTTATTGAAGTAAGAGACAGTTGAGGCTGTTTCCTACAATTCTCTCAGGAAAATTTACTCTTAAGACTGTGAAGAACAGTCTTTTTTTTTATCTAGATTTTAATAAATTAATCACTTAAAATTGTTACACAAAAAAAATCCTTGTAAAGACGTAATATATTATGTCTTTTACCATGATAAAATAATTATCAGATTTATAATAATAATTTTTTATAATGATTAAAATTAATAACCTTACTAAATTTCTATTAGTTTTTACTTTTTCTATATTTATTCTATCGTGCCCAAATCCTTTGGATGGTGACAAAGAATACCCATTTAACTATATAAAAATGAGAAGCAACGGTAAAGTTGAAAATATAGTATCTTCATCGGTAAATACCATTTATACCAATTTAAACAGCAGTCTGGAAACTCCGGCGATTACCTCAAACAAAAGCGGGTTAACTATTATTGCCTGGGTTGATTCTGTAAAAGGAAACAAAGATATTTATGCCAG
>CAYRDV010000050.1:0-22180 GCA_964422885.1 uncultured Candidatus Sericytochromatia bacterium | reverse complement strand
TTTAGCTTAAAAATTAACTAACTGATTTTTTTTATCTGTGAGAAATACGGGTTAGTGTTCATGAAAGCGGTAATAAAATGAGAGTTGTAAAAGAAGGAGATAAAGGTAGGGCTGTTTGTGAATTTTGTGGGCTTACAACAACTACTTATGCTTTAAGAGATGTAGATTTTAGTGACAAACGGGGAACTGTTAAAAATATTATTGTTGGGGTGTGCGATAATTGCATGGGAGTTGCAAGCATTCCAAGTCAATCTGTGCCACAAATTAAGTCAGAATATAACAAAACATTAAAACCATTAGAAACAAGAGTTCCTGCACATTTTATTGATATTTTAAATATTGCAGTAAAAAGAATAGATAATGAACTTGATGAAGGTTTTTGCAAGCCTTTATTTCTGTATTATTTACATAATTTTAGCAATGGTACGTTTTCTGATAAAAAT
The DNA here is from genome assembly GCA_964422885.1 of uncultured Candidatus Sericytochromatia bacterium. GTDB lineage: Bacteria > Cyanobacteriota > Sericytochromatia > UBA7694 > JACMQJ01 > CAYRDV01. Next base: position 21,737 of record CAYRDV010000050.1, on the reverse strand, counting down.
CTGCCCGAACTTTTAAATAGTGAAATAGCTAAAGCCAAATCCTCAAAAAGGTTTTCAATAAAAATAAGCGAAAAAACAGAAAAGGAAATAGAATATTTTATTAATCATTCAGGTTTGAAAAGTAAATCTGATTTAGTTAAAGTTGTAATTTTAAAAATTAATTCTGACATAGTTCAGCCACTAAAACCTAAATATATGAATGAACTTAAAAGCCTAGCCGCTGTTTATCATTAGTTTCTTTATCACGTTATGATTCTACAGTTTTTAAATGCCTATTTCAAAAGGGATAAAAGGGTTTCTGCTTTTAGTACCGTTTCATTCCACTCTTTTTCAGGTATAGAATCAGCGGTTAGCCCACCACCAACATACAATGTCGCCGTTTTTTCCCTGAGCTGCATACAGCGCAGGTTTACAAAAAGTGCTGACTCATTGTTGATATTGACCGGACCAAGGAAGCCACTATAAAACTCCCGGTTATGTAATTCATGTTCAAGGATAAAAGAAAGTGCTTCATTTTTTGGCAGGCCACAAATTGCCGGGGTAGGATGTAAAAGACTTAAAAGTCTGGTAGCAAAACGCCTGGTTTTTTCCAGCTCCATTTCCTGTTTAAAAAGAGATTGCAGATGGACAACATTCCCAGCAGCAATTGTTTTGGGAATCTTTTCTTCAAATTCATACTCACCAAGGCTTTTGAAACAATCCCTGATATATTTTGCTACCAGAGTCTGCTCTTCAATTTCTTTTGGTGTCCATTTTACATCATGGGGTGAGACATTATCTATTTTGGGTTGTGTACCAGCCAAAGCCATCGTAGTAATGCCTGTATTATTAAATTTTAAAAGTGTTTCCGGGCTTGCTCCCAGCCATGTACCAACTCCGGGAATAGAAACCAGAGAGACAAAGGCATCTGGATATTTCGCAGATAAATCATCAAAAGTTTTAACCGGGTTAAAACCTTTTGGCAGCTCAATGCTTTGGGCTCTTGAGGTAACTATTTTTTTTATTTTAGATGATTTAATCTGTTTAACTGCAATATTAACCAGATTGCAATATTCATCCTGTGTATAAATTACAGGTACATCTTTATCTGAAAAAAGCCATTTAATATGATTAATTTCTTCAGGATTATTAATTAGGTTATTGAAAGTTTTTATAAACTTTGCCCTTTTACTTAATTCATTATCACTATAAGATGCTGAATCTTCCTCATAAAATACTTTTTCTGAGCAATTCAGAAGTATTCCTGATTTGATAAAAATAGTTGAATTACCAGTATCGTTTCTAAAAGGAGAAAAGGCAAAACCAGAAGTATTTTTGCTAAAATCAAGCTTTACAGGACTTATTTCTGAAGAAAAATTTACAAGGGCATGTTTATTTTTACTTCTGGGCAATCTCCATAAAGCAATTGGCAGTAGATTTATAACAGCAGATTGATAAAAATAATATAAAATATCAGAACAACTGAGGTGGTTTATATTATCCAGAGAATATATGTGCTTTGAAAATGCTACATCGTTCATAAAAAACCTGATCTCATTAATTATTCATGAGACTTTTTTCCTTCTACCTTTAATTTTAATAAATAAATTTAATTAATTAAATAAAAAAAATATTAAAACTGACACTAGACTGATTATTTATCAATAACTGAAAGAGTAAGCCTGCTGGTACAGACAAGCTTTTTTTGCTCATCATAAATTTTTGTTTCCCAGACCTGAGTTCTGCGTCCAATATGTATTGCTTCAGCTCTACCCGTTACATTACCACTTTTTACACCACGAATATGATTGGCATTAATTTCCAAACCAACACAATATTGTTTTTCATTATCTACACAACAATTGGCGCCAATACTGCCCAGTGTTTCGGATAAAACTGCTGATGCTCCACCATGTAATAATCTGGCAGGCTGAACTGTACGATGATCTACAGGCATGGTTGCGACAATAAAATCAGGGCCTATTTCTGTAACTATAATACCAAGGTGTTCCATCATGGTATTCTCTCCCCATTTATTTATTCTCTCTAAAGTATAAATCTCTGTATTTATCATAATAAATCCTTATTTCATGAATTAAACAAGTATGATTAAATTTTACACTACTTTAATTTTATAAGTATTTGGCTTGTATGTACAAAAAATAGAAAACGAAAATATGAAATTAAAAAGTAAATTAGATTTTATTAATAATAAAGGTTAAAATTGTTTTAGAAGCTAATATCAGGAGGTTATTTTATGTACGCATTTGAGTTTGAAGGAAATGTAAAAAACGGTTTTATAGAATTACCAGAGGAATACAAAAATAAGGTAAATACTATAGTTAAGGTAATAGTTATGCAAGATAAACCTATTGATGAAAGAAATACCAAAATTAAAATAAGTAAAAACATAAATGATAAAATTAAAAACTTTATTGATTTTACAAATAATAATGCAATACAAGTTACTAAAATAGAGATACCTGATAGAGAGGAAAGAAATGCCCGATAAATATTTTTATGATACTAATTTATGGGTATACAAATTTTTAGAATCAAATATTGAAACTGATAAAGAAAAGAAAAAAATTGTAGAATCATTCCTTATATCTCACTCTTCAATTGTCGTATCAACACAGGTTTTAAATGAATTATCCAATGTATTATTAAAAAAGTATAAAATTGATGAAATTAAAGTAAAAACTTTTCTTGAATCTTTATTAGATATTAGTGCCTTACAAACCGTAAATGAGATAACACTTTTTAAAGCTCTGGAGTTAAGAAAAGGTTATTCACTTAGTTTTTATGATGCTTTAATAATATCTTCTGCTTTACATCAAGGTTGTAAAATCCTTTTCTCAGAAGATTTGCATCATAAGCTGGTTATTGAAAAAAAACTAACAATTATAAATCCGTTTCAAAGTTAATTTCATTTATTTTAACTTATTTTTTTTATTCCAAAATGAACAGCAGAAGCACCACCAGCAAATTCAAAACAGGTGACATCTTTTAGCCCTGCTTCTTTCATAATTTTAACCAAGCCTTCCTGAGCAGGAAATTCGTTCAGGGAATTTGGCAGATAATTATAGGCATCTTTTTTTCCCTGAAAAAATGAAGTGATAATTGGCATAATTTTATAGAAATAAAAATAATATAATTCTCTGTAAACTGGAATTTTTGGTTTTCCAAGATCAAGTGAAATAATCCTTCCTCCTGGTTTTGCCACACGAACCATTTCCCTGATTGCTTTAGGTATATCAGTAACATTTCTCAGTCCATAACCGACAGTAACTGCATCAAATGTATTATCTTCAAACGGTAGCTCCATTGCATCACCTAATTTAAAGCTGAGATTATCTTTCCCGTTTTCCTTTGCTCTCTGAGTCGCTACATCAAGCATTTCCTGGACAAAATCAAGCCCGGTTACTTTTCCTGAATTACCCACTTTTTCTAATAATTTAAAAGCAATATCACCTGTACCTGTGCAGATATCAAGCGCATTATCCCCTGCTTTTAAGCCTGCTTTTTTTATCACAAAATTTTTCCATCTTCTATGCATTCCAAAACTGATTACATCATTAAAAAAATCATATTTTGGGGCAATCGCAGAAAACATGTCTTTTACATAAAAGCTTTTTTCTTTAATCTGAGAGTTTAGCTCTACAGATTCTTTACTCACTTTAATTTTCATATTTGCAAATAATACTAAAATTTTTTCTAACTAAAATATACTACAGTTTTTTTAGAAATATATTTAATATTTCTTTTAGCTACACTCTAAAAGGAAAATGAAGTATTTTTTACTTTTACGTTATAGGTGAAATTTATGATTTGGGTAAACGAACTTGAACAGGCTATCAGGTTTGACAAACAACTGGAGCCAAAAAGACTGGAACTGCATATATCTGAAACACTTGACAAAATTGAAGCGACTGCCAGAAAACTGGCTTTTGCTGTACATGATATAGGTTTTGTAAGGGCAAGAGCGGTTTTTGAAAGATACTGGACAGGGATGAGTTCAGAAATTCAGGAAGATACTGAAGTCGGAGGATATATTACCTCTTTAACTATAGAAAGAGAAATGAGTTATGCTTTCAAATATACTATAAAGCTTATTACTACTGAAAACGGAATTATGGTAAATAAAAAATACCGATATACTTTCACTGATACCCGTGAAAACGAAGCGAGACTTTTTGCCTTTTCTCATCTGGAGCTGGAAAAATTTAATAATCCTGTATTTCTAAAGGAATTTGTAGATAGAATCATGTTTGATTTTGTTCATTGCTACAGAGAGTTTCTTACTACAGATATAGGCCGAATATAAAAAAAATAATCTAAATTAAGCTTTGGTCTCTTTTCTATAATTAATTTTAACCAAAAATTAATTCCTATTAAACTTAAGAATAACCTTGATAATCAAAATAGGTAATATAATAGATACATATAAGCTTATAAAGAAAATTACATTAATAAGGGAGAATAACCTGATGGGTTTTAATTCAGTTTCTACAAATTTGCCTACAAATCATCAAAAACGCCCTCATAACACCAGAAACGAAAACTTTAATAATAGACCTAATTTTAACCAACACAGACCTAATTTTAACCAAAATTTACCAAACCCTTCTGTTCAACCTGTACCAGTTATTCCAGGAACTATTCAGCCTGATTATACTAGAGTTAATCATCATTATCGCCATAGATCAAATGGAAACATGCCAGCAAACCCAATACCTATAGGCGGTGGACAACCCGTAAATACAACTACTATACCTCCTGTGGGCCCGGCTCCTACTTTTCCTTCACCTGTAGGCTCAGTACCTCAGCCTACATATATACCCCCTGTTAATAACATGCCGCCTAACTATATGCCTCCTCCTAATTACATGCCACCAGGTGTGCAGTCTGGACCATCTACTTCATTTATGGATGATCCGATGGTGAGAAAGGTTGGCCTTGTTGCCGGGGGCGGTCTTGCTCTTGGAGCTGTTGGTGGTTTAATCGGTGCAGCCGCAGGTAGTGCCGGACTGGGAATTCTGATCGGTTCAGGCCTGGGGATAGTTGCTCCTCTTGCTTTATTGGCTATGAAAGTAATTAAATTTGAATAGTGTAATGAATTCCAGATAAATCTGGAATTCATTTACCAGTTAAATTCAGAATAAAAAATATTATTCAGATAGTGTTGCAGAGCCAGTTTTACATAAGGAATCATGTTCTCAGGGAGTGATTGGAGTGGGTACCAATTTAATTCCCCACATTTATCTGGTTCCATATTAATTGGCTCACCTTCCCATATTTCAGGTACAAAGAAAAATGAAAGCCTTTCCTGATCACTTTTTCTGTGCATAACATGAACAAATTTTAAATTATCAGGATGGATTATTAATCCTGCTTCTTCCCAGGCTTCTCTTACCATTGCAGCTGTAATAGACTCATTTCCGTCAAGATGTCCTGCTACGACACTGTATTTACCATCTTCATAGCCAGTGTTCTCTCGGAGAAGTAATAATATTTTACCTTCTTTTATCATAAACAAATGTACTTCAGGTATTAATTTAAATCTTTCAGGCATAATTATCAAAAAAAAATTATTTTGAAAAATATACTATACCATAGTTGAAAAACCAAATATTTAACTTTTAAAACATTTTTACTAACCTAAAGTATTGGCCTAACCTAAGTTTTAAAGCCCCTGTTAATATTGCATTTCAGAAAAAGTTTACCCTAAATCTGGACAAGCCTGAATGTGATATATATTATTAAGCAAGGGGGTGTAATAGTGAAAAAAAACAATAGATTTTTTTTAATTATAATAATTATGTTAGTTTTTGGAGGATGTTATTCGGCAGATCCTTCCCTTGACTTAAATTTTTATTTCCGCTATCTTTCATTCCCCAGAGAGCGTCCATTTACAACTGTTTCATGGTATAAACCCAAAGAAATTGTGCATGGTTCTGTAAAAGGATTAGAAAGTGCCAGTAAAGATAAAATAAATGTTTTAGAGGATTATTTGGATAAGATTTCTTATTATTCAAAAAAACATAATTCAACTGGTTTACTTGTTCTTCATGAGGGAAAAATAGTACTTGAAGAGTACTGGCAGGGTAATAACCAAAAATCTACTACCGATTCTGCTTCTATGAGCAAAACCCTTACAGCTTTATTGATTGGAGTGGCAATTGATGAAGGAAAAATTCATTCAGAAGATGAATTGGCTGTAAATTATTTACCTGAATGGAAGAATGATTCAAGGAAAAAAATTACTATAAAAAATCTTTTGCAGATGAATTCTGGACTTAGAAATGATGATCGTTTGACTACACCATTTTCTGATCTGGTAAAAATGCATATTGGATTTAATCTGACAGAATATGTCCTCTCAATTCCAGCAATTATTGAACCTGGTACAAAATATGAATACAATAATGCCAACAGTCAGATTTTAGGAATAATACTGGAAAGAGTTACTGGTAAAAAATATCATGAATATCTTTCAGAAAAAATATGGAAACCTCTTGGCTCAGATGATGCAACTGTCTGGCTGGATCATCCGGGAGGAATAGCCAGAACTTATTGTTGCTTTTTTTCAACCTTGCAGGATTGGGGTAAAGTTGGATTAATGCTGATGAATAATGGTAATGTTGATGGAAAACAGATTATTCCTCAAGGTTGGCTAAAAAAAATGCTGATTCCTTCAAAACTAAAACCAATATATGGCTATCAAATCTGGATTGGTAATTCGGAAAAAATTGCTAAAGACCGTATTTCCGAACCCTTTTTGGCTAATGATGTGTTTTTTCTTGATGGCAAGGGTAAACAACGAGTTTATATAATTCCTTCTAAAAAGCTTGTAATAGTGAGAGTAGGAGAAGGAACCAATGTCTGGGATGAATCTTATCTGATAAATAATGTTATTCGTGGTCTGAAATTTTCACAGGCCAGAAAGTAGAATGAAATTTAGGCAGATTTTTTATACAGTTTTTTTATTATTTGTTTTTCTGGATCTTAGTATTTTTCTTTCATTACAAAGTTCTGATTATGCTGCTTTTATCGGAAAATTTTTCTTCTCTGCCAATGATAACTATTTATATTACTCCATCTTTTACAGTTATCCAGTTGTTTTGGGTATAATTTTAACCTGCTTTAACCCCAGGTTTTTTGGCTGGACAACAGGTAAAATAAGGGAAGAATGGAAGCTCTCTCTACAGGCAACCTTAATAATTTTACTACCGATTTTTTCTTTTCTTCAGTTTGCTCCACCTACACCATTTCATGGTATGTCATGGCAGGTATTTATACTTGCTCCTGTTGGTGAAGAAGCAATTTTTAGAGGGGCATTTTTTACTGCTATTTTTACTATTCTTGGCAGATTTCATAAAAACGAAAATACAGTTGCCTTACTAACAATCTTATTCAGTGCTTTATGCTTTGGAGCATGGCATATTCCAAATTTTACTGTACAACCGGAGTTTACCTTATTTCAGATTTTTTATACTACTTTAATCGGGATTATTCTTGGCTTTGTCCGGTATCGAACACACAGCATTTATGTAGGGGTTTTTATTCACACCATGATCAATGTTATGGCTACTATAATGTGAGTGGGGGATGGGTTAAAGCTGAATATCAAATTTCATTTTTTGATTTAGGTCATTCAAAATCCTGTTATCTGAATTGTAAATAAGAATTAAAATAGATTTGAATAAAGTTGTTTCGTATTTATTAAAGGAGAGTTGACCAAACATAAAAGAATCATCTTTTGAAACAAATAATTTTGTATAACAAATAGCCAGGCAGGTAATAAGCATAAGTCTTTTTATCTCAGATGAAAGAAATTTTTTTATAGGGAATAAGGATTTTAGTAAATATTCAAAATCAATACCAATATCATGATAAGTATCTATCTGTTCAAGCTTATTAATAATATTTTCCATTGGATATACTTCAGGCTGTCTGATTGAATTAACTTCAAAAAGAATATTTTTAAAATCTTTTAGCTTAAAATCTTTTTGAATCTCACTGGTATATCCTAATTCACTCATAACCTTGTACGGAAGTCCTAAAAATATTTCTAATGTTTGCTTATCATAAACTTCCTGCCATTCTCCCACCATTCCCTTTCTGTGATGAAACCACAAAGAACTTTCTGTTTTTAACTCTATTTCTCTTGATTTTTTAAAATCTGATTTTTCTATAGCATCCAATATTTCGCTTTCAGTTCTTTTTATTGCCATAAAATCTAATAAGCGATGAACTTCCTTTACAGGATCTTTTTTTGTGTCTTCAAACCTTATAATCATCAGATTTTCGTGGGGAATTGTTAAAAACCATAAACTTGTCCAAAAAGCCCATCTGCCAGGATCATCCAAAATAGGCATAACTTTTTGATGTGTATCGTTCATACACCAGAAATTAATACTGTCTTTAATAAATTCCATCTCACTAAGATGATATTTTTTTAGAAGATATTCTTCAAAAGAGATTTTTTCATCTGGATATTTTATTTTGAAAAATGATGTCTTTTCAAGAGGAAAAAGGCGTCTGTAATGTGAATATATCGAGTCTCTGGGGTCTCTTGTTGATAATATTACTTTTTTTGTTAAACTCTGGGAAAATATTGGCAGATGAGTCATAGTAACTATAAAGTCTTCTTTAAATTGAACTTTATGGTTCATTAGCATTGGAAACATAATTGGTCCAACACTTTTGGAAAAATATTCGGAAAAACAGGCGGTATTTTTATCAATAAATTCCCAGACAAAATTATTTCTGTTGCTCTCTTTTATATCAACCAAAATTCCCAGGTTAGTTAATATGTTCATAATCCATGAAGTACCCGAAGGAATTATATGAGCGGCAAGTATAAATTCGTAATCCTGATTTTCAAGTTTATCTTTTAATGACATTTTCTATACAAAATTAAATGCTATAAATGTATTTCTAACTATTAAGTTTAGATGAACTCAAGAATGTACTCTAAAATGTTCTTTGTTTTAAGTATACAATAAACCTATCTTAGATAAAGGTGCTGTTTTCTACTTAACTAATAACTGATATTTAAAAAATACCTCCTTTGTATTACAAAGGAGGTATTTTTTTATGCTTATAAGCTTTATAATATTTTAAATGTAAAAATTAATATTTTAATAAAGTAGATGAAAAAGAAAATATTTCTTAGTGGCAGCAAAGCTCTTGCAGAAGGAGCAATATTCTCAGGTTGCAGGTATTATTATGGTGCACCTAAAATAATTAACAGTGAAATCCTGAAATATATGGCAAATCGTTTACCGGAAGTAAATGGTGTTTTTGTTCAGGCTGAAAATGAACGTTCTGCAATTGGCATGTTACTGGGTTCAGCAATTGCCGGAGCAAGAGTTTTAACAACATCTACCACAGAGGGAATTTCATTTATGGAAGGTGGCTTTAGTTATCTTTGTGGAATGGAATTGCCATGTGTAATCGGAAATATTATGACAGGCCGCTTTGGCTTAAAAAACTTTGAACCGACTCAGGCAGGCTATACTCAGGCCGTACGTGGAGAAGGGACAGGAAATTTTAAATTTATAGTACTAGCTCCTCATTCAGTTCAGGAAGTTTATGAATTGACAACTAAAGCATTTGAACTGGCTGATAAATATAGAAATCCGGTAATGATTCTGTTAGATAGTGCTTTGGCTCAATTAATTGATGAACTGGAAATTGAAACTGAACTGCTTCATCCTGATTTGATGGATAAGAAAAGCTGGAAACTGGATGGAGCAAATGGAAGAAACCCTAATATTTTTAAAGGTTATTATCAGGATGAATCGCCAAAGTACAATAATATTTTTTCAAAGTTTAAATTATTAGAAAGCGAAACAATGGCTGAAGAATTTATGGTAAAGGACGCTGATGAAATAATAGTAGCCTTTGGCTTAATGGCCAGAGTTGCTAAAGATATAATCCTAAAATTAAGAGCCAAAGGCAAAAAAATTGGTTTATTCAGGCCAATTTCTTTATCTCCTTTTCCTAAAGAACAATTAAAAAAATGTTTGAAAAAATCAAAAAAGGTAAAAGTGATTGAAGCAAACTCAGGTTCTATGTATCTGGATGTCGTAAATATATTGGAAAAAGATAATATATCTGTCTCATTTTTAGGCGAATCTGAAACACTTATCGGGTTCAGAAATATTATAAATCAATTGGAAGAGGTTCTTTAATATGGCTGATAACCTACAGGTAATAAATACATTTAAAGATATAGAAACAGTTTACTGCCCTGGTTGTTATCATGGAACAATTAATCGCCTGATTGGTGAAACAATTGATAAAATGGGTATCAGAGAAAAAACAATTGGAGTAAATACTCAAGGCTGCGGTTCATTTGTCTCCGATTATATGAATATGGATTTTATTGAAGCACCGCCTGGTCTTGCTCCTTCTGTTGCTGTAGGAATAAAACATGTATTACCTGACAGGGTTCTCTTAACTTATCAGGGTGATGGAGATTTGCTTTCATTTGGTTTAAGTGAGTTGGTACATACAGCTTCAAAAGGTGAAAAAATAACCGTAATTCTTATTAATAATCTTGTTATGGCACAGTCTGGTGGGCAAATGTCTCCAACTACTATAATCGGTCAGGTAACAGAAACAACCCCTTATGGAAGATCTGTTGAAAGAACAGGAAAACATTTAAAAATTTCAGAAATGATTTCTAAATTACCAGGAAGTGCTTATGTAAGTAGAGTAACAGTAGATACTCTTGAACATATTGAACAGGCAAAAAAGTCTCTGGAAGAAGCATTTTCATATCAGTTAGAAGGAAAAGGATTTAGTTTTGTTGAATTTTTATCTCTTTGTCCTACATTTTGGTATAAAACACCAACAGAGTCTCGAACATGGCTTCAGGAAAAATTGATTTATCAATTTCCAATTGGTTTAATAAAAAGAACTATTGCAAAATAGGGTATTATTAATTAAAGAGTAAAAATGGAAATTTTTTTTCAGATTGTATGCAAATAACCAAAATGACTAGTGTAGATTCTGCCGAGGTTTTAAAGCTTGAGAAGCTTTGCTTTGGTGATAAATGGACATCTACACCTTTTACCAGTGAATTAGAACGTAATGATTGTTCTTATTTTGTCGCAAAAGATGGAACAAAATTAATCGGTTATTGCGGATGCTGGCTAATTTTGGAAGAACTACATATTACAATTATGGCAGTTCACCCTGATTACCGGAGAAAGAAAATAGGGCAAAAATTACTGGTGAAACAAATATATGAAGCTTTAAATAATGGTGCAAAATGGGCAACTTTGGAAGTAAAAGCATCAAATAATGAAGCACAGAAATTATACGAAAAATTCGGATTTACAGTAAAAGGCAGGCGAAAACAGTATTATCAGCAGGATAGAGAGGATGCACTGATAATGTGGACTGAAGAATTAGATTCATCTGAATATAAAGAGCGTTTAAAAAATATAGAACAGGAATTATTAAAAATCTAATGATGTTAATATCAGAACTTGAATTTGAAAAAGAACATATTTTAAATGTTAAACAGGCGATTGAGGGAATTTGCCTCCACTGTAGAGGTATTGGCATTTTATGTGGTGAATGCCCTGTAGATAACGTAATTGATTCCCTTATTTCGATGAAATTAAAAACTTCCGATAATATAAACCCTCTGATAAAAAAAGAATTTGAATTATTAACTGAAGGTTTGGACGTTTCCTTTTCCGAACTTATTTTTGATAAAAATAAAGTTTTTGTTTCTCAGGATTCTCTCGAATCATTATGTGAAAATTGTCAGGGAGCAGGAATTTTATGTGATATCTGCCATGTTCATGAAATAAGGCGAACATTGGCTTCTTTACCTGTAATAGATTCAGAAGTTAAATTTTCCAGTAAGCCAGCAAAAAAATCCGGAGGTGGCTGTGGTTCCAGTTGTTCTACCAGTTGCGGAACAAAGAAAAAATAATTTTCGATAACTATGGATAATATTAATCATCTACAAAACGAAGATTTTTATTTCAATACCGGGTATTTTTTTCATAAACAGAAGAAATATTCTGATGCTGAGAATTATTACCTTAAATCTTTAGAGATTAACCACCAATACGTTCCTTCATTGATTAATCTTGCTGGTTTATATCAGCAACAATTAAAATTTGATGATGCAATTAAATTCTATTTGAAATCACTTGAGTTAGAACCGGGGAATACATCTGCCTATAATAATCTGGCGACTATTTACTTAAAGAATAAAAATATAGTTTTAGCAATTCATTATTATTTAAAATTACTGGAATTTGAACAGGATTTCAGACTCTATAATCATGTTGCCAATCTTTTTTTGGAAAATAGGGAATTTGAAAAGGCCTTAAAATATTATTCAGAGGCGATTAATTTAAACCCGTCCTGCGTTTTTTCATTTATTCAGATTGCGACAATTTTAAAAAATCTGGACAGGCTTCAAGAAGCAGAACCTTATTTATTACAGGCAATTACTCTTAAACCTGATAATGCAGATTATATTTATGATTTAGGGGTTATTTTTCTGGAACAGGAAAAATATGAGCAGGCTGAATCTTATTTTTTAAAGGCTCTGGAAATAGATAGTAATAATGCAAAATTTATTAATAATCTGGGCATTGTCTTACATGAAAAAAATGAACTGGAACAGGCTTTGGAATATTATCAAAAAGCAATAAGTCTTGAACCCGGGAAAGCTGAATTTTATTCTAATCTTGGTGTTTTATTTGATGATCTGGGAAGGCATCAAAAAGCAATGCAGAACTATCTTTACTCACTAAAATTAGACCCTGATTATCCTGATGCACATTATAATCTTTCAAATTCACTTTTGTTGTTTGGTGATTATAAAAAAGGCTGGGCAGAATATGAATGGAGATTTTTTGTAAATAAAAATGACACTAAAATTCTCAATAAATTTTATTGGAATGGTTCAGATTTAGAAGATAAAACTATTTATGTTTTTGCAGAACAGGGATTTGGTGATACTATCCAATTTTGTCGTTACTTATCTTTAATAAAAAAAGAATCTGTAAAGATAATTTTTGGCTGCCAAAAAGAACTAGTCAGTTTACTGCAAGAGCTTGATAGTATCAGTTCAATAGTTGATGATACTGAAAATACTGAAATAACTTATGATTACCATATTCCTCTTCTTAGTTTGCCAGGAATTATTAAAACAACAATTGACACAATACCTGCTAACATTCCTTATATAAAGGTAAATGATACTTCGCAAACAAAATGGGCTAATAAGTTTAAAGGAAATGAAAAGTTTAAAATAGGGATCGCCTGGTCACCAAAATCGGATAGTAAAACATGCAAAAACAGGTCTGTACCATTAAAATATTTTATTGAATTAGCAAATAACCCTGAAATTGAATTATTTAGTTTACAAAAGGAAATATCTGAGGCTTTACCTGAAAATATAAAAAATTATTCTAAAGAAATAGAAGATTTTTCTGATACTGCTGCAATTATAAATAATATGGATCTGATTATTTCAGTCGATACTTCGGCTGCACATTTAGCTGGTGCTATGGGGAAACCTGTATGGACAATCATTCCTTTTTCTCCTGACTGGCGATGGTTACTAAACAGGAAAGATAGTCCCTGGTATTCTACAATGAGATTATTCAGGCAGAGCGTCAGAAATAACTGGGATGACGTATTTGATAACATTTTGCTGGAGTTAAAGGTGACTCTTGGTAATCAATAAACTATTAAGGTAAACCCTATATTTAATATAAGTTATTCGATAGCTATTATCGTCTTGTAAATTTCATACTATAATATGTTAATGTTTTTGCAAAATTAATAATATTATTTATTTGGAGTAATTGCTGGGGATGTTATCATCACAACGAAATATATTTTTGTTAATTATTTTGATTTTGGTTTTTGGTTCAGTTTTTATCAACTATACCAAAGATATTCACAAAGGGCTTGATATACAGGGAGGAAGCAGACTGGTTTTGGAAGCTTCTCCTACTGATAAAGTAAAAGAAATAAATCAAAGCGTCATGAGTTCTGTAATGTCCGTTGTACGTAACAGAGTTGATGCTTTGGGTGTTGCGGAGCCCATTATCCAGCAAAAAGGTGCAACCCAAATAATTGTTGAAATACCTGCAGTAAAAGATCCACAGGAAGCTGTAAGGGTTATCGGTGAAACAACTGAATTAGTATTTAAAGAACCTGTATTTGAGGCTTCTGGTCAGCAAAAATATGAAATGAAAGATGGCAAACAGGAAGCAGTTTGGAAAGAAACCGGCCTTGATGGTCATATGATTACAAATGCAAACTCTCAGCCGCATGGTGGAGGGATGGGTGGCCAATGGGAAGTTACAGTTTCTTTTAATAATGAAGGAACTAAACTATTTGGTGACATTACAACCAGACTGGTTGGTAAACCGATAGCAATAGAACTTGATGGCCGGATTATTTCTGCTCCTAATGTCCATGAACCTATAACAGGTGGAACTGCCTCAATTAGTGGTAGCTTTACAGCAAAAGATGCTCAGGAACTTGCTCTTAAACTTAGAGCCGGGCAATTTCCAGTACCTTTAAAAATGATTGAAAATAGAACAGTTGGGCCTACACTTGGTCAGGAAGCTGTTGATAAAAGTATGATTGCTGGCGCCCTGGGATTAGGCGCAGTAATTATTTTTATGTTTGGATACTACAGATTTCCTGGTTTAGTTGCTGATATGGCTCTTATAATATATACATTACTAACACTGGCTGTATTTAAGTTAATACCTGTTACCCTTACCGTACCAGGCATTGCTGGATTTATTCTAAGTATAGGGATGGCTGTTGACGCTAATATACTTATTTTCGAAAGAACAAAAGAAGAACTAAGAGAAGGCAGATCCATATTTAATGCTCTTGAAGCTGGTTTTGAAAGGGCTTTTTCCTCAATATTTGATTCAAATATGACAACATTAATCAGCTGCTCGGTCTTATTTTATTTTGGAACTGGTCTAATCAGAGGGTTTGCCCTTACTCTTGGTATTGGTGTACTGATCAGTATGTTTACTGCAATTACTGTTACCAGAACATTTTTAAGAACACTTATTACTATTAAAAGATTTAAAAACCCGGCTTTATTTGGTATAAAACCAATAGTTAAACAGAATGCAACGCCAACACCTTCAAATTAAGAATTATTTTTTTGAGTAGTTTTAATTATGCAAAAAACTAAAACTGGCCGTAATGACCTTTGTCCGTGCGGGAGTGGTAAAAAGCATAAAAAATGCTGCCTTAGTATTGAAGGAACTGGTATTGTTGATTCTAATATCAGGTTAGGGCCCCCTGAAGAATTTTCGGAGAGTGAAAGTTTTAATTCAGATTATAAAAAAGATATTCCAGAACAAATTAATTTGCCGGAAAAATTCCTAAAAGGTTATTCGGAAAATGAAATTGTTGGTACCCAATCTTTAGAAAGACTATTGGAAAAATGCCAGGAACTAATTAAAAACGATAAATACGATGAGTTAATACCTTTTTTAAATAAGTCTTTGGAAATTAGTGAAAAAATTGAATCTATTGAAGCTGAGATAGCAATTAGACTCATTTTAGATAATTTTGACAAAAATGGTCAATATGTTTTAGAACTACTTGAAAAAAATGAAATTTCAGATTTTTATTTCTCTGAAAAGAGTTTTTTAGATTTTGATTATTTTATGTTAACAGCTTTGCTTTATAAAAAACGTAATTTTATCAAAGATGCATTATACTATTTTGAAGAAGCTTATGATGTTGCCAGAAAATCAGGCAATACTCAAATCCAGAAATACAGCCTTAGAGAGTTTGGTAAATTATTGAATAAATCAAAAAATTATAATGATGCCAAAATTTTCTATAATTTTATTTTTAATGACCGCTCTGTTAAGTATGATTTTTCCTGTAGTATTACTGGTAAATGCTGTAATGATTTTAAGGTTAATATTACTTCCAGAGATGTTCTTAGAATTATGGAAAACCGCCCGGATCTTAAAATAGAGGACTTTATTAATTTTTCAGAAGATTCTTCTTTTAGTGAATATTTAAGTTCAACTATTAATAATTCAGATAAAGACCAATTCAGAAAATTATTTATGCTAAAGAAAAAAGCGAATAGTTCTGAATGTATTTTTCTTAAAAATAATAAATGCTCAATTCAAAGCTATAAACCTTATACCTGCAAAAACTGGCCATTTTTAATTGATAATAGTGGGAAAGTATCTTATTCTCACAGAAATTTTCTTAAAGAAAGCTGTAGTTATTGTATAGTTCCTGATTTAGAAAAAAATGATGAAAAATTACTAAAAATAAATCTGCGTGAACAATATAATGACTGGGAATCTCATGAAATTCTCTATAAAAAATTTAAATTGGAAAGGGATGATTCCAAAGAAACTTATCTTTATCAGAATAAAGGCAAAAAAGAACTGTTTAACTTTTTGCTGAATCATTCAAAGCAAGAAAAAATATATCTTAAAAATATTAAAGAAATTCTGGAAAAAGAAGATAGTATTGCCAGAATAATTTTTTCTTATAAACATAAAATGTATATTAATGAAGAAGTTTCCTTAGAAATATTTTTATTTAAAGAAAATGAATCCCTTCTCTCTGAAATTATGGAGAATTTAAGGGTATTAGAATGTGTTTCAATTTCAGAAATAATTAAAGAAGAAACGAAGTTTATCCGAATTATAATGGATGAAGATTTTATTTTTAATATTTTTATAAACCCACCTGAATTATTATCAAAAACAATATTTGCTGATGAATATATTTTATATGAGAAAAAACATTTTTTATTTCCGGAAATAAAAAATGAGTTTTTTGTCCCACAGGAAAATGAAGTATATGAACAAATATTGATTGCGGTTAAAATGGTTGGAAAACATGAATTAAAGAAAAATAATCCAAAAGAGATTAAAAAAATTATAAATGACTTATTTTTGCTATATAAAAACACATCTTCGCAAAACCCGGAATTATTGGATAAAATTATTGATGAACTTTTTTATTATTACAGTCATTATTTTGGTAAAGTAAAAGAAATATTTACAGAAGAAGAATATTTATCAGAATTAATAGAATTTGATAATTCAATAATTAATGATTTTATAACAGATAGTTTTTATAATGATCTGATTTTAGAATATGGAAAACGATTAATAAAAACAAATCCTAAAAAAGCTGAATATTACTTTAGTTTATTACTAAATAGAGTTCTTGAAAGTAATCTAAAATTAGAGTATTTTGCTAAAATCGGAGATTCATATCTGGATGAAAATTATAAATCTGAAGCAGTGGTCTATTACAATTATGCAATGAATTTTGCTGATAAAATAAATTCATTAACTGATAAGCTGGTCTTTTTAGAAATAATTATCGATCTTTATATCCAAATGGGAAATTATCAGGAAGCAAAAAAATATCTTTTGGAATTAAAACAGATTTCGGATAAATTTAATTTAAAAGATGAGAATATTTACTCTCTGATAAAGCTTGAAAAGATTTATTATTTAGAAAATACTAACAAACATTCAACTGGATTGTCTTTGCAAATGGAAAATTTTATTGATAATTCTGAAAATATACCTGCTTTATTTAAATATTTTCAAAATCAAATTAATAGAAAACTTCAATTATTACCCGTTGAATTTCAAAATCTACAAGATAAGATTTTAGCTCAAAATTCTGAAAATGATTTATCCGAATATAAAAATACACTTGCACTACAATTCTTAAAATATTTGAAAGATTTATTAGTTTTAAATACTTTTGAACACCATTTTGAATTATTAAGTAATGTTTTAAATGAAATTAGTAATTTGTTTATAAAAGCAAAGGTATTTGAAGAAGCTGGACATCTAAATTTTAGTGTTGATTATATTAATAAAATCATTAAAATACAAGAAATTAATCATGATGAAAAAGAATTACTCTCTTTTATTAATTTCTATAATGCCTATTTATTTGAGTTAATGTCAAAACCTGAAGAAGCAATTAAATTTTATGCAAACTCTTTTGAGATAAGCTTTGAAGAAAACAGACAAATTTATGAGTTTATTCTTACTTATGCAAAACTTATTTATTTTTCAGCAAAAAATAATTGTAATTTAACTGAATTTTTTGATAAAGTTATAAAAATTCTATGTGATGGTACACAGGATAATTTGGGTAACATCTTATCAGAAATTTTGGCTGAAATGAAAAATATAGTTAATTCTGCGAATTTTCTAAAAACTGTTTAAGAAAATCATAAGTTTGCAATTCACCCATAATATTATAATCACAGTAAAAGAAATAAGCATTTTGGGTACATAAGCTTAAGCTTATCCTAAGGTTTTTGGCAAATCTTCTTTCAAAAAAATTCTCTTCTTCAATTAATGACCATTCTTTTTCTAGGGGCCAGCGTTTTGAAAATAAATACGGGTTAATTAAAGGATGATTTTCAGTTTTTGTCCATTTTTCAGAGGTTATATCAAACCAGAGCTGTATTTGCGACTCATGTTTTATTTCATTTAACTTTTGCATGGTTAGTAATTTTATTTTTGGCAGATTTAGGTCAATTACTTTGTCTGGATTATCTGATAAACCTCCGTTTAAAAGCTGATAAATAAACTCTATAATTGGGTTCTCAATTCTAATATTTTCCGAAATTTCAATATGATTGCTTAGCATATCAATAAAAATTTTAAATTCATTAATATAATCCCTGTAATTAAAATAATCACTGGACCATAATAAATTTTTCCATAAATAAATGATCATATTTACATAATCATCTTTTTTTAATTCTGTTGACTCTGATTCACCTACGTCACTGTTAACAGGGACTTTAGCTAATTTTGAAGTTTTAATCTCTCTGCAATAAACAATTGCTTCATATAAAGATTTTATAGTTTTAAAACCTTCTTTTTGGGAATATTCTTTCATAAAATTTATCCAGCTAAAAGGTTCATTACCAAGGTTTTTTCTGAGTTTTGAAAGGTAATAATTATCAATATTTCCGGTAACATATAAAAGCTGTGAAAAATCAAATGAAGTTAATGGAGTAATTCTTTTATCCTTTTTTATTTCTTCAAAAAATATTAGCCTAAGAAGAGTTAACACTACATTTATCAAGAGGTTTTTGGATAAAATCTGGGAGCCTTTTACCGTATCAATTTCTATCTTAAAATCTTTTAGCTCAAATTCCAGTTCTAATTGTAGCTGTTCGTTAATAGCAGGACAGATAATACATATTTGTTCCTGCTTTATATCCAGGTTTTTTAAATAAATTAATTTTTTTCTTAATTCGCTTATCATTCTGCTGTAACTTGGCGAATAGTTTAGTTCAAAATTATCGGATTTATTAACTATAGATTTTCCGTATTCAAAATTATGATTTTCTTTTTCAAAAATCATATAAATAGCCTTACCAAGATTATGAACAGAGCTTTTTCCTTGTAAATTACCCTGGTCATTGGATTCTGGAAACTCAAGATAATTAACATTATTAATTTTTGTTTTTAGTTCAGATAAATAATCAGGATCACTGCCCATAAACTGGCGTACTCCACCAAATTCATTTCCTGTATAAATAAAATTTTTAACATCATCCCAAAAACTTTCATAAAACTGATGCTCAGCAGGTATACTATCTTCTATATCATCTATAAGCCAGGCATAGCCAAAATCAGAAATTAGTTTTTCCCTAAATTCCTTTATTTCTGAAAGTTTAGTGAAAAAATCCAGCTGTAAGGCATAATCTAATAAAGGTCTTTTACGCTGAACAAGCCATTTATTGTATGCCTGTAAAAATAAATTTGCTTCATGAGCAATTTCGCTTTTTTCAAGTTTTTCTGTGATTATATTTAAATCATCAGTTGTAAGGAGATTATCTGCCCTTCTTTGCTGTCTTTCATATAGCTTTATTAGAAGATGTAAAGGTAAAATACCATGATTTTCTTTAAAAAATAAATTATGCTTTGTAAATTCTCGAATTGTTGTTAAAGATTCTGAAAAACCAAGAAATATTGGTGGAGCATCCCAAAATAAAGGCCAGTAATCTAATAACATTTTTGCAACAAATGAACGGAAGGTAAATATATTTAATTTTAAAACAGGTGAACCGATGTCATCTAAAATAAATTTTCTTAAATGATTTTCTAATGTCTTATTACGAACAAAAATTATGGACCTGGAGCTGGGTATCCCATTTTTTATTGAAGATATGAAAAAATCATGGAGGTTTTTTGTTTTACCACTACCATGTTCACCGATATATAGAATTTTTTGTGAATTTTCTTTTATGTAACCCATTTTTTTAGTATTCTATCCTATCACTCCAATGGTCAATAAAAATTAGTCTACAATAATCTTCAAGTTCCACATTTTTAAAGTTTCCAGATCCAGATAATGCTTCCATGCCCTCTTGCGATAAGATGCTTATTATCAGGAGTAAATAAAATCTGTTTTACTCCATAGGCATCAATCATAAATTTTTTAATTTCTTTATAGGTTTTTGTATCCCAAAGAGTTATTATGGCCTGTCTTGTGTCATTTTGTTTTCCTGAAGCAAAATATTTACCATTTGTACTGTATGTTAATGCCGTAATTGGTTCCTTACTGGAATCCTTAAGCGATTTAACCTCTTTACCTGCACTGTTCCATATTTTTATATCCTGCCAGCTATTTGTGGCCAGAAACTCTCCATCTGGATGATAAGCCAGCAGTGTTGCCTGCTTTTCATGCTTTAAAAGCTGAATTCTTTTTCCATTACCAAGATCCCAGACACTTACTTCATTACTTAGAGGACCATGACCGTAACGATTTGCTGTTGCCAGGTAATTACGTACTTTTGGATGAAACTGAACATACCCAATAGGCATATTTTCTTTAACCGGGAAACTATCTTTACCAGTATTTATATTCCACATCTTGATTTTGCTATAACCATCAGTAACTACAAAATTATTATCGGGACTAATTTCTAAAACTTTAATAACATTTCCATTATCTATTTTTTTTACTTCTTTACTAGTAACAGCATCCCAGATTTCAATTTTTCCTCCCAGGCCACCTTCCTGTCCTCCAGTAATCAAAAATTTTCCGTTTGAAGAATAGTTTGCAACATTAACATAATCATTTTTTCCTTTAAAAGATTTTATTTGATTTCCAGTATTTATATCCCAGATTTTTATTTCCCCATTATACATTCCTGAAACAACATATTTTCCGTCAGTGCTAACAGCTATAGATGATATTGTTTCGTAAGGCGTAATCTCAATTTTTAACAGATCTGCTGAACTAGTAATTTTTGCTGATTTGGTTGTACTTTCTTTATTTTCAGAAACCTGAGTACTTGCAACAGACTGAGATTCTTGTTCTTTTTCAGTACTTTTAGCTTTTTCTGGAATCTTAATGTTTAGTGTAGTTTCGGTGCTTTTAGCTTTATCAGAAATATTAATCTGAGAGGTTTCTGTATCATCACTTTCAGAATCTGTATAAGTTTCCTTTATTTCCTTGGCTGTTTTAATTATTTTACTGATGGATTCTTTTAAAACCTCTTTTTCCATGTCATAATTAAAAATTTTTTCTGTAGTCTCATTTATTTTTGTTTCTAATAAATCATATAAATCAATTAGTTTTTTCTCATCCTCATTAATATTTAAGTTCCCTCTATTAGCAAGTATTTCTGGAGATAATTTTTTTTTCAGGGAAGAAATTTCCTTTTCTTGTTTGTTTAATTCATCATTATA
>CAYRDV010000049.1:0-22533 GCA_964422885.1 uncultured Candidatus Sericytochromatia bacterium | reverse complement strand
ATTTTCCGGAATACAGCTTTTTAACGAAATTACAGTCCTTAACTGCTGATTTTGGAAGTAATGTATCGTCTATCAGAATATAACCGCCTTTTAGTAAGAAAAGTAGGCTAATTGACATATATAACAAATCTTCTGATTTCCAGTCCTTATGTAAAAGTGCTGTCAATGAGTCATGGCTTATGTTACCAAGTAATTCTGATAATGCTGTTGCTGTTGAAAGCTTGTAATGATTTAATAATCCCTTTAAATATGATATTATTACACTGTGATTCACTTTGAGGCTCCTATATTTTATACAAGCCTCATTGTATTTTACTTTCACCTATCTACGTAAGTTGAGAAATATTTCTGAAAATAATTTAATTATCGGACCAATGTTATATTCATAAATTACCTTTTCATTCTGCTAATTCTTTAATTCTGAAAATTCTGATTCTGACTGTTAAAAATAAGCTTATACTGTAAACTTGTTGCCCCGAAATTAATTAAAAGTCCTTTAGTGAAATTATAAGCAACTACATAATTTTTAGCTTGAGCCAAATGCACATCTTCAAGATTAATTAATGCTTTTAATTCAACAATTATCTGATTCTCAACTACAAAGTCGGTTCTTCTTGTTCCAACATGAGTGCCTTCATAGAAAATAGGCTGTTCTTTTTCTCTTTCAAAAGATAATCCTTCTTTTTCAAGCTCAATACTTAAACATCTTTGATAAATTACTTCCTGAAAACCATTTCCAAGAGTATTATGAATCCTCATTGCACAACCAATAATTTTATAGGTTAATTCATCTTTTTCCATTTCTGCATTAAATCCTATCTTCATTCTGCAAATTCTAAAATTCTGTAAATTCTGATTCAGACAGCTAGAATTCCATCTCTGGTATATCACCTTCAACAATTAACTCTGCTTCTGTAGAAGAAAGAATATCATCTACAGTAACACCAGGAGCCCGCTCAAGAAGTTTTAAACCTTTATCTATATATTCCATTACAGCCATATCAGTAACGATTTTATTGACGCATTTTACTCCGGTTAAGGGTAATGAACATTTTTTTAGTACCTTCGATTCACCAGCCTTATTTTTATGCTGCATACAAACAATCACCCTTTTTGCTCCAGCAACTAGATCCATTGCCCCTCCCATTCCTTTTACCATTTTGCCTGGAATCATCCAGTTGGCAAGACTACCATCCTGATCAACCTCAAGAGCACCCAAAACAGTAAGGTCAATATGACCACCTCTAATCATGGCAAATGAATCAGCACTGGAAAAATATGCTGCTCCCGGAGCTTCTGTAATTGTTTGTTTTCCTGCATTTATCAGATCAGGATCTTCTTCTCCCTGATAAGGAAAGGGACCTATCCCTAATAATCCGTTTTCAGACTGTAATACTATATTAATATTTTCTGGTATATAATTGGCAACCAGAGTAGGTATTCCAATTCCAAGATTTACATAATATCCATTTTTTAATTCACGGGCTATTCTTTGAGCCATCTGTTCTCTTGTTAAAGTCATCTTTTTACCCTCTCTTCCTGGTTGTTCTCTGTTCAATTCTTTTTTCATATGATTCCCCTACAATCAGTCGCTGAACATAAATTCCCGGGGTTACAATTTCTTCGGGATCAAGTTCTCCTACTTCCACAAGTTCTTCCACTTCTGCTATTGTAATTTTTCCTGCTGTTGCCATCATCGGGTTAAAGTTTCTGGCTGTTTTTCGATAAATAAGATTTCCCATTTTATCTCCCTTATAGGCTTTTACCAGTGAAAAATCAGCTTTTAAAGGCATTTCCAGAACATAATTTCTGCCATCTATTATTCTGGTTTCCTTTCCGTCAGCAACAATCGTACCAAAACCGGTAGGAGTATAAAAGCCACCAATACCTGCTCCGCCTGCCCGGATTCTTTCTGCTAAAGTACCTTGTGGGTTTAACTCTATTTCCAGTTCTCCACTCAGGACCATTTTTTCAAATAATTCATTTTCACCAACATAACTGGAAACCATTCTTTTTACCTGTTTTTTCTGTAAAAGTAAACCAATTCCAAAATCCATCACTCCGGCATTATTACTGATACAGGTGAGATTTTTTACACCTTTTTCTCTCAAGGCAAGTATCAGGTTTTCGGGAATACCGCACAAGCCAAACCCTCCCAACATCAGAGTTGCATTATCAGGAATGTCCTGTATTGCCTCAAGTGCTGATTTAAAAATTTTATCCATTTTTTATCCTCTAAAATCAAAAATCTAATTTTTACCGCTAAAATGTTGGGGCTGTCCGAAAAGTCAATTTTTGCGAAAAATATCGGTTTGAAATCCAATATTTTCGTAGGGGTGTAATACTTTACGCCCTCTTTTTAGACCGCCCTTACTATATTTCAAATAAATTAAAAACAATTTTGCAAGTTGAATTATAACTCCCGGATACAAGTTTGTTAAGTGTTTTAGACCTTACTGAAAAAGCAGAATTTTAAATCATTTTGTATAATGTTAGTGAATATATAAAACTCCATAAATTTTTTAATGATGAAAACTATCAACAAAATTACAGGTATTGTTCTTATTTCATTTTCCTTTCTTGTTTCAGAATTTTTATATACATCTATTGCCGAAACCGGAAAAAGACCAGAGGTTGATAGCATCCTAAAAAACACTATTATGTATCCCTGGAAAATTCCAGATGAAAGTGCTATGCCACAGGGCATGGAAGGTGAATATATAAAATATGGTAAGCAACTTATTATAGAAACTTATAAATATCTTGGTCCTGAAGTAAAAGATCTGAAAAGGAGATTTGCGGGAAATAATCTATCATGTAATAACTGCCATCTTGATGCTGGTACTAAACCTTTTGCAGCAGGTTATATTGGTATCTATGGACGTTTTCCGCAGTACAGAACAAGGGAAGACTCTATTGTTACTCTTGAAAACAGGATAAATGATTGTTTTGAAAGAAGTCTGAATGGCAAAGGTCTTCCTTTTGACAGTAAGGAAATGAAATCTATCATAATGTATATGAAATGGCTTAGCTCTGAAATACCAGTAGGAGCAAAAGTAGATGGTCAGGGGTTATTAAAGATACCTTTACTGAGCAGGGCGGCTTCTCCGAAATTCGGGAAAAAAGTATTTATGGAAAAATGTATTTCCTGCCACGGTATTAAGGGGCAAGGGATCAGAAAAGGGAAAGTTGGTAATGCTGAAGGATATTTTTTCCCGCCATTATGGGGTAAAGACAGCTTTAACAATGGGGCCGGAATGCACCGGTTGATAACAGCGGCAAGCTTTATTAAGGCCAATATGCCACTTGATAATGCAAATTTAAGTTCCGAGCAGGCTTTTGATGTTGCTTCTTATATTAATTCTCAGGAACGACCTGAAAAGCCTGGTCTTGAAAAAGATTTTCCTGTTTTGGGAACAAAACCTGTAGATGCTCCATATCCTCCATTTAATGATGTATTTACACTGGAACAGCATAAATATGGCCCATTTCAACCGATGATGAAATAATTAACCATGATTTAACCAAATCATATTTTTACTTTAAGAAAGTATTTGGGTTTTATATCTAAAACATTAAAATGAACAAAGCGTAGAGAAAAATAAAAAAGACTTTGTTCCAATATTATTGAGATTATTTAGAGGAGAACATTTTCATGAAAAGACTTAATTTATTAGTTGCTGGTATTTTTGCTGTATCAGCTTTAACAGCTTGCGGTAGCCAGACTTCTATGGATCCATCATTACTTGCTTTAGATACACAGGTTAGTGCTCAGGCAGCAAAACAGATAACCTTAAATATGGTTAAGAAAAACTCAACCGAAATAAAGAAATCAACTTTAAAAATTAAAGAAAAAAATTCAACCAAATTAGTTAAGAAAGATGCAGAAAAAGCAGTTGTTAAATTTACTGCTCCAACTGGTAAAAATGATTTTGATTCACAAAATCTTGCTATGATTGCCAGATTCTCACTTAGCAGTATGAATGCTGCTTCAACCTATAGTGATGGTTATAATATTGGTATCCAGGCCCTTAGCCAAATGGCTAGCCAGGGTGCATATGTAGCAAGAGTTTCATGGGCAAGTGGTAATGCCACAAAAGATTGGACAAATGGCTATAAAGTAGTTTCAGCTTCTCTTAATCATATTGCTAATGAAAGACCTAATACACCAGCTGAAATTTGTAATCTTGTTATCACTATGATGAATCAGACAGGTGATTATTCTGATGGTTACAGAGTTGGTTTAGCTGCTCTTCAGGTAATGGGACAGACCGATAATTATACAGTAAAATCAATAATTGATCTTGCTATTCGTCAGGCAGAATCAATGTCACAATGGCAAGATGGCTATAATGTAATTCAAAATGCATTAGCTCAATTAAGAAATAGTTTCTAAACAATATAAGCTTAATTAAAAATCCCTGAAAATTTTCAGGGATTTTTTTTTCGCCAATTTTTTAATAAACTCTACTTTTTTTTCAAATAATATATTATTATTTGTGTTTAGAATTTACAATAATTGGGTTTACTGTCTTTAGAAACCAATAGTTTGGTACATGACTACATACCATCGGTAAGATACCGTAAATGCTTTATAGATAGAAGGCTTGGTAGTTCACTATTAACAACCATTTTCATAAGGAGAAAAGGTGCATGAAAAAAATTACTTCATTAGCAATTTCCAGTTTTTTATTAGTTACAGCATTAGCAGGTTGTAACAACCAGGCAACAATTGACCCAGCACTTCTTGCACAGACAGACGTTAGTGCTCAGGCTTCTAAAAAAATCACTTTATCAATGGATAAGAAAAATTCTACAGAAATAAAGAATGATTCAAAAGCCAAAATTAAAGAAAAAAATTCACTGACTAAATCAGATAAAAAGGGAGATAAATTAGTTGTAACATTTACTGCTCCAAGCGGAAAAAATGATTTGGATTCACAAAATATTGCTATGATTGCCAGATACTCGCTTAATAGTATGAATCAGGCAACAACCTGGATGGATGGATATAACATAGGTATTCAGGCTCTTAGTACAATGGCTGGCCAGGGTGTATATGTAGCAAGAGTTAGCTGGTCTGCAGCTAATGCCACAAAAAATTGGGATAATGGTTATAAAATGGTTGCCGCTGCTCTTAATCATTTAGCAAATGAAAGACCAAACACACCTGCTGAAACCTGTACCCTTGTTTTGACCATGATGGGTGCAACAACTGGTGTTCAGGGATGGATGGATGGTTATAAAGGTGGCTATGCCGCACTTCAGATAATGGGACAAACTGATAACCCTGGTGTAAAGTCTATTATTGAGCTTGCACTCCGTCAGGCAGATTCTACCAGAGAGTGGAGAGATGGATACAATGTATTAATAAATGCATTAGCAGCATTAAGAAGTAGTTTCTAATTAAAAAAATATAATTTAAAGTCCCTGAATATTTTCAGGGATTTTTTTTATAAATTTTAAATAAATATATGATCTTGCTTGAGCCTAGATTATCATTCTGTTATAGCAAATATAAAAGATATAAATTGAATGAGATACTTCTTTTTTTCAAAAAAATAATCTATATTTATGTTTAAGATTTACAATAATCGGGTTTATAATCTAAAGAACTAATTAATCTGGTACATGACTACATACCATCGGTAATATGCCGTAAATGTTTTCCGGTAGGAAGATGGGTCATTACAGTATTAGTAACCATTTTCATAAGGAGAAAAGGTACATGAAAAAATTTACTTCATTAGCAATTTCCAGTTTTTTATTAGCTACTGCTTTAGTAGGTTGCAGCAGCCAAACAACAATTGATCCATCACTTCTTCAGGATACTCAGGTAAATGCTCAGGCAGCAAAAAATATTACCTTAAACATGGTTAAGAAAAATTCAACAGAAGTAAAGGATAATTCTTCAGCTAAAATCAAAGATAAAGCAAAAGAAGGCGGAGTTAAAAAAGCAACTAATGTAATTGTTAAGTTTGCTGCTCCAAGTGGAAAAAATGACTGGGATTCACAAAACAATGCAATGAGTGCAAGATATACTCTTGCCGCTATGAACAGTGCTTCCACCTACAGCCAGGGTTACAATATTGGTATCCAGGCTCTAAGCCAAATGGCAAGTCAGGGTGTATATGTAGGTAGAGTTACCTGGTCAGCAGCTAATGCTACCAAAGATTGGAATAATGGTTACAAAGTAGTTGCCGCTGCTCTTAATCATATCGCTGCTGACAGACCAAATACTCCTTATGAAGCTTGTGTTCTGGTACAAAGCATGATGGGTGCTTCTACTGATTACGCAGATGGTTACAGAGCTGGTTATGCAGCTTTACAGGTTATCGGTCAAACTGATAACTATACTGTAAAAAATATTATTGATCTTGCTCTTCGTCAGGCCAATTCTACTTCAGATTGGTCATATGGTTATAGCATTCTTAATAATGCACTGAACCAGTTAAAAGTAAGCTTCTAAGCTCAAAGTTTAGTTAAAAGCCCTGAATATTTCAGGGCTTTTTTTTATGGTTTATTGAGCGGAGTCGAAATGAACCTGCACACTGAACGGAGTCGAAGTATACTGGTTACTTATTTAAAAATTACTTATTTCTACAACACATCATCTTAAAATAAATTTGACAAAATACTTCTTTTTTTTCAAATAATATATTATTATTTATGTTTAAAATGTACAATAATTGGGTTTATTGTTTTTAGGAATCATTCATTTGGTATCAGACTACATACCATCGGTAAAATGCCGTAAATGCTTTTCAGAGAGAAGGCGTGGTCTTTACACTATTAACAACCGTTTTCATAAGGAGAAAAGGTACATGAAAAAATTTACTTCATTAGCTATTTCCAGCTTTTTATTAGCTACAGCATTAGTAGGTTGCAACACACAAACATCCGTTGATCCTTCACTTCTTGCTCAGGATACTCAGGTAAATGCGCAGGCCGCAAAAAAGATCACCTTATCAATGGATAAGAAAGATTCAGCTGAAGTTAAAAATGACTCAAAAGCTGGTATTAAAGATAAAGCAAAAGAAGGGGCAGTTAAAAAAGCAACTAATGTAATTGTTAAATTTGATGCTCCAAGTAGTAAAAATGACTGGGATTCACATAATCTTGCCATGACTGCAAGATATACCCTTGATGCGATGAACCGTGCTTCAACCTATAGTGAAGGCTATAATATTGGTATCCAGGCTCTCAGCCAAATGGCTAGCCAGGGTGTATATGTAGGTAGAGTAAGCTGGTCTGCCGGTAATGCGACCAAAAATTGGCAGAATGGTTACAAAGTAGTTGCCGCTGCTCTTAATCATATCGCTGGTGATAGACCAAATACTCCTTATGAAGCATGTGTTCTGGTACAAAGCATGATGGGCTCAACAAACGATTATGGTGATGGTTACAGAGCTGGCTATGCAGCTTTACAGGTTATTGGTCAAACTGATAATTATACCGTCAGAAATATTGTTGACCTTGCTCTTCGTCAGGCTAACTCTACTACTCAGTGGTCAGATGGCTATAATGTAATTTATAGTGCGCTGAATCAGTTAAAACTTAGTTTCTAAAACAAATTTTCAAAAAGAACTTCTGAAAAGAAGTTCTTTTTTTTTTGTTATAAACCAGAACAAAAGTTCACTTTCCAAAGACTTTGGAGTAGTTTCTTCGTGCTATAATTCCTATTTATGGAATTAAATGAAGAACAAAAAAGAGCAATCATTCACGTTAATGGTCCATTATTAATTCTTGCCGGTGCAGGAAGCGGTAAAACCAGGGTTTTAACTGAGCGTATTGCCAATCTTATTTCTAATGAAGGAATCCAGCCATATAATATTTTAGCCGTAACTTTTACCAATAAAGCGGCAAAAGAAATGAAAGAACGAATTTCTAAAAGAATTGGTGAAGAAAAGGTAAAAAGCCTTTGGATGGGAACATTTCATTCTATCTGTAGTAAAATACTTAGATCTGAAATTCATCTTCTTGGACGAACTTCAAATTTTGTTATCTATGATTCGGCAGATCAGGCAAAATTGCTCAATGAATGTTTAAAAAAAGCTAATCTTGATGAAAAAGCTTTCCCACCAAATAAAATTTTAAGTTCTATCAGCAAGGCCAAAAGCAGTGGCCTTACTGCGGAAGAATATGCAGGTAGACATTTGAGCTATGGTGAACAAAAAATAGGTGAGTTATATCATCTTTATGAAAACAGCCTGAAAAGAAATAATGCCCTTGATTTTGATGATATGCTATTTTATGTTGTAAAAATATTCAGAGATAACTCTGAGAGACTGGAACATTACCAGAGGAAATTCAGATATATTCTTGTAGATGAGTATCAGGATACAAACCATGTTCAATATGAACTAATAAACCTTCTTGGTAATATGTACCGAAATATTTGTGTAGTCGGAGATGTGGATCAAAGTATTTATTCCTTCAGAAATGCAGATTTCAGAATTATTCTTAATTTTCAAAAAGATTATCCTGATGCAAAAATTATCAAGCTGGAAAAAAACTATCGCTCTACTAAAAATATTCTTACCCTTTCAAATGAAATAATAAAAGAAAATAAATCCCGCTTTCCGAAAAATCTGACTACTGATAATGAAGCAGGTGAAAAAACACGGATATTTGAAGCTCAGGATGATGAAGAGGAAGTCCGCTTTATTATCAGAGAGATGTATAGATTAATGGATATTCATAATCTTAACTATCAGGATTTTACTGTTTTATACAGGACAAATGCTCAGTCAAGAATCTTTGAAGAATACTTTATCCGAAATAATATTCCTCACCAGATTGTCGGAGGATTTAGATTTTTTGAGCGAAAAGAAATAAAGGATATTATTAGTTATCTGAAAGTTATATTTAATCCCCAGGACAGTATTAGTCTCCAGAGAATAATCAATACTCCAAAAAGAAGTATTGGGGCAACATCAGTAGAAAAGCTGCTTGAGATTGCTAATTTGTATAATCTTAGTTTTTGGGATGTATTAAATTTTGAAAGCTTTGAAAATATTGGCGTTGCAACACAAAAATCGATCAGGCAATTTGTGCATACAATGAAAATTCTGATAGAAGAAAGTAATACAAACTCAGTTTCAAAACTGATTCAGTTAATTTTAACAGAAACAGAATATTTAAAAGAACTGGAAAAAGAAGATCAGAAATCCGGTAGTGAAAGAGCAAAAGTTGAAAATGTATATCAGCTTGTGAATTCAGCAGTTGATTTTGAGATTAACTCTGATGATGTTTCACTTGAAGCATATCTTAATTATATTTCCCTGATTGCCGATATTGACTCTATGGAAGAAGAAGGGCGTAATGTAAAGCTTATGACTGTTCATACGTCTAAAGGGCTGGAATTTCCCGTTGTATTTATTGCCGGGGTGTCAGAAGGTATTTTTCCACATTTTAATTCATCACAACATGAAGATATTGAAGAAGAAAGACGTTTGATGTATGTAGCGGTAACCAGAGCGAAAAAGCTTTTATATCTGACTTTTCCCAGAAAGAGGTTTATGTATGGTTCTACTCAAAGCCTGATCGCTTCGAGGTTTATATCAGAATGTCCACAGGAACTTGTTTATGGCTATAACGTTGATCAATACGGACATAAGAGAATGATGGATGAACAAAAGTATATCAAGGAAAAAAGACGGCAGGAAGAGTTTGATGTTGATGGTGATTATGAAAGCAACCTACGTCCAAAACGAATGCCCGAAAATGATTATGCCTACTCACTCAAAAAATCGCATAAGAAACTTGAACCCCAGGCAATACAGGCTTCACTTGAAAGACGATATATCAAAAATGTTGAAGAAGATGAACCCCAGGAGTTTACAGAAGGACAAAGGGTGAAAACATCTAAATTTGGAGTAGGCACTATTGGTAAAGTGCTTAGAAATAATCAAAAGCTATTATTAATAATTAACTTTGATAATGAAAGCGGTAATAAGATAATAGATCCTAAGCTTACGGTTGTTCAACGAGCATAGTTTTTTAATATGGAAAAGAAAGAAACAATGATTACTTTTCTTTGCTGGAATGTAGGAAGAAAAAATTTAGAATCAAATGTCATTAATATTGTAAAAAGTCATAATGTTGACATAGTAATATTATTAGAATCTGGAATCAATCCTTTTAGCTTTTTGAATAATTTAAAAATTCAGGGTTTTAACTTTTATGAAAATAAATCAAAGAGAGAATTTCATAGAATAAATGTTTATTCAAAATTTACAAATAAAGAATTGCTCCCTTTTCAGGACTTAAATTAAAAAATTACAATAAGAAAGTTAAGATTAAATGATAAAGAAATTTTAATTGCATTAGTACACTGTTACAGAAGTTCTGAAAAATTAATTTTATTGTAGAAGCTTGATTTATCAAGCACTTAAACAGATAAAATTAAGGTAACAGTGTATTAGTTCATTTAATTTCAAAAAGAGAATTTAGTAATGAAGAACAATATCATGAAGCTTCAAGATATTACCAGGAAATATTAAGTGCAGAAAAAAGTGCTAAACATGATAAAACTATAATTGTAGGAGATTTTAATATGAACCCATTTGAAGCTGGTATGATAATGGGAAATTGTTTTAATTCTGTAATGTCCAGAAACATAGCTAAGAAAGGGTCAAGAATAGTACAGGGAAAAGAATATAAATATCTTTATAATCCAATGTGGAGCTTTTTTGGTGATTTAAGCAAAACTCCTCTTGGCACTCATTATTATAACTCTTCAACTCATATTAATTATCACTGGAATATTTTTGACCAGGTACTAATTAGGCCAGAACTAATTGATTGTGTTAAATATGATGAATTGAAGATTTTAGTAAATGATGGTAATTTAAATTTATTAAATAAAAATGGAATTCCTGATAAAAAAGTTTCCGATCATTTACCATTATTGTTTACAATAGATTTAGGAGAAATTGTATGACAAATACTGATATAGATTTATGGCCTGAAATTAACTTAAATGAAAATAATGACGTACCTTTAACAATATTGAATCAGCAATCTGAAAAACTAAGTCAGAAAACAAATGGCCTGATTTTAGGTGATGTTGTTACTCGTTCACATAAAACTTATATATTTCATACACTCTATTTAGTGGCACCTCATCTTGATGATTACAGATATTCTCTTTTGTCAGTTGCTCATAGCGTATTACCGTATCCTGTATTTATTTATAATCATAATCCAGAAAATAAAGATGTTATAAAAGTAAAAACTAAAGTTAACCCTTTAATTGCTTTTACTAGAGCTCTAAATCAAGAAATTATTCTTTCTGAAGATTCTGTTCCCAAACCACAAAGTGAAGCAAATAATAAAGAAGAGTTTATTAGAGAAATATCAAAAATACTTAAATCAAAAGAAACCATTACAGTATTAAATTCACTAATGATCCAAAGTAAACAAAACCAATCTGCTCTTGCAGAATAAAAGGCTATTTTATAAAACGATTAATTAATGAGTTTATTTTACCCCTCATATCGGACGTTTTTACCGATATATAAAAGGTCTGTCTTTTTAGTGGTTTTATGATTGTTTTGCTTTGTTGGATATAATTCATTGTAACCAGGGTTTCCCCTTTATTTAGCGCCTTGAATGTCCAAATAGTTTTTCTGTCATTATTTGGTTCATATCTGGAACTGATAAATTTTATGATTTTATTCTCTTCTTTTTCTTCTAATGTCCATTGATAACCTTTCTGAGGTTTTGCTTCGAGGACTATTACAAAATCTTCACCCTGTTTAATTTCTATTTTTGCCTCAGGCTCTTTTGAGCTAATTGCTGCATTAGGTGGCATTCTTTCATTTCCAGAACAACTTATTGCTGTAAATGAAAAGAGAAATATTATGGATAGATATAATCTACTAATCATTTGTACTATCCTCCCAATTAAATCAAGTATAACAAAAATTCAATAATAAATTTGTGCAATATTTATAATGTTAAGTATTCTGAATAAAAACTTGTATATTATTTAACCAATTGTTAACCTTATTTTAGTTGTTTCTTAAGCAAGATCTTTTTTTAAGTAACTAAAATAATTTTAAGTATTAAATTTACAATGGAGAAGTTGTTGTGAGCATAGATCAGGTAAGTGGCGTTACCGGTGTAAAAGCCCCGGAGAAACAAGATTCTGCAAAACCAGTCAAAACTGAAAAAGAAGTTCAGGTAAATGGGTTTGCATCAAGTGATAATCCATTAAATAAAGTAAAAAGTTCAGTTTCTACTAATCCGTTTGTTGCCGGAGTTAATGAAAAACAGCCTGAAGCTTCTGATGTTAAAGGAATGGTTGCTAAAAGGTTTTTTGTAATTTCTGATAAAATCGATGAAAACCATGATGGCTTTATTACCAAAAGAGAACTGGGAAATAAAATGTCTGATCCTAGTATAAAAGGCCAGGATGCTGCTCTTGTAGGTGCTCTTGCCCAACATAGATGGAGAATAGGGGCTCTTAGTAACAGTGAAGATAAAACTTTGGGTCTTAGAGGAATAACCAAGCAGGATTTAGTTGCTTATGACAAACTTCCTTCAGGTGATAAATTAAAAGATGAGGTAGATAGTACCTTTTATACAATACAAGGTAATTCAAGCTGGACGAATAATAAAATAAAAGATAAAGATGGTAATATAATACTTCCTAAGACAGCTTCTGATGTAGATTATAAGGATTTACAACAGGGACAGGCAGGAGATTGTTATTTTCTGGCAGCTTTAGCTTCTTTTGCTCAAAGACACCCACAAAAAGTAGTTGATATGATCAAAGATAATAAAAACGGAACCTATGATGTAAAATTTGCAGACCGTACAGTAACAATAAAAGCTCCTTCTGATGCAGAACTTGGCCTTTATGGATCTGGAAAAGGCTGGATGCCGATTATCGAAAAAGGTTATGCTAAATATCGTGATGAAAAAAATATTCTTGATTTTTCCAATGATTATGATTTGATTGGTGGTGGAAGCACAATTGTTGGCAGAGGAATTAAGGAGCTAACCGGAAACTCTTTTGATACTGACATTATAAAAATTGTTCCTGATGATAAAATGAGACAGAAGCTAAAAAATGCTACTGATAATAATAAACTGATGACTGCCAGTATAAATAAGCATTTATTTGGGAAAGATTCATTAGGTTTGCCTGATGGACATGTCTATACAGTTCTTGGATTTGACTCAAAAACTGATAAGGTTCAGATTAGAAACCCATGGGGGCAAACCGAAGCCAAAGGGCCAAATGGTGGACCAAGAGATGGCAAGGATGATGGTATTTTTGAATTAAGCCTGGCTGAATTTAAACAGCATTTTACTCAGATTGCTTTTGAAAAATAATTTAGAATAAAAAAGAGAGCAAAAGCTCTCTTTTTTATTCTTTTAATATATAGCCAACTCCACGTTTGGTCTGAATTAAATGCGCCATTTCATTTTTTTCCAGCTTATTTCGGAGACTATGAACATAAACCTCAACTGCTTTTTCATTACCATCAGCATCCCAACCCCAGACTTTTTCATAAATCTGGGACTTTGTTAATACCTGATTAGGATTTTGCATAAAGAAATAAAGTAAATCAAATTCTTTACGAGATAAATCAAGTATTTCCCCTGAACACTTCACTTCATATGTCTGTAAATTTAAGGAAATATCGGAAAACCTGATTTCCATTTTCTGAACAGGCTTATTAAGGCGTAACAGAGCTCTGACCCTTGCCAGTAATTCATCAAGCTCAAAAGGCTTAATCAAATAATCATTTGCTCCTGAATCAAGACCTTCTACCCTTTCTTTTAATTCTTTTTTAGCTGTTACCATTAAAATCGGAACATTAGAATTTTGCCTTAATCTTCGACAGACATCAACTCCACTCATCTGAGGCATTTCCCAGTCCAGAATAACCAGATCCGGAGCAGATTGCCTGATTTTTGTAAGGCCCTGTACGCCATCTTTTGCTACTTCAACCTGATAGCCCTCACATTCCAGTTCCATTTTCAAAAATGTGGACATTTCTTCATTATCATCAACCAAGATTATTTTTGCATTTTTACTCACGACAAAACTCCTTTTATCCTTTGACTTAAGGTTTATATATTAACAGGGAAGGAAATAAAAAATGTGGTTCCTTTTCCATATTCGCTTTCATACCAGATTTTTGCCCCTATTACTTCGACAATTTTTTTTACTATAGATAATCCAAGACCGCTAGAATGCTCTCCTCCGGTTGGTTGTGCAGAAAGACGGGTAAATTTTTGAAAAAGTTTTGCTTTATCTTCTTCTGTAAACCCTGGTCCCTGATCCTTTACACTAAGAATAATTTCCTGATCTTTTTCTGAAAGAGATACATTAATTTCTGAATCAAAAGGAGAAAATTTTATTGCATTGGAAATAAGATTTTCTATTACCTGTTTTGTCCTGGTATAATCGGTATAAATGCGATTATGGGAAATATTACAGGTAAAATTAATTTTTATTTGTTTTCTTACTGTATTTTCCAAAAATTCTTTGATAGTTTGTTCCGTTAAAGGAAGGATGTCAAATATTTCTAAATCAGGCCTTATTTTTTCCTGTTCAATTTTTGTTATTTCTAAAAGGTTTTCTACCATTTTTGCCATATGATTGCCAGATCTATTAATTAACCAGGCAATCTCTTTTGTTTTTTCTTCAGATAAACTTTTACCATGTATATGTTTTGAAAACATTAAAATATTGCTTAAAGGGTTTTTTAAATCATGAACAAGTATTTCAATCATTCCTTTTTGCAGCTCATTTATTTCTTTCAGTTGTATTGTTCTTTCTTCAACTTTTATTTCCAGTGAAGAATTCAAGTCTTTAAGCTGGGTAAGCAATTCAATATTTTTTTGCTCAAGCTCATAAGATTCCAGTGCTCTTTTGACTGTTATTTTTAAATCTTTTGGTTCAATTGGTTTTGCCAGAAATTTATAAACCTGTCCATCATTTATCGCTCCGATAATTGTATCAATCTCTGTAAATCCTGTAAGAATTATTCTTATAGTTCGGGGAATTTTTTTTAGAGTTTCTTTAAAAAACTCCACCCCTGTTTTTTGAGGCATTCGCTGATCAGAAATAATTAAGTTGATATTTTCAGGAACAGAATAATTATTGATTAGTTCAATCGCTTCCAGGGCATTATTAGCGGTTAGAATATTATAATCGCCCATCAGAATCTCTGATAAAACATTTAAATTACCAACTTCATCATCTACAAGTAAAATTGTATACCTTTTGATTTTTGGATTTTTATTTCCGTACTCGGAAACAGGGGCCCCTTTAGGGGAATTATTTCCGTACTCGGAAACAGGAGCCCCTTTAGGGGAATTATTTCCGTACTCGGAAACAGGGGCTCCTTTAGGGGAATTATTTTTGATTTGTGCAATTTTCTCTTTGCTGAAAAATTTCATGATTATATTTCAAATATTTAAATTCAGACTGGTAAAAGTATTACAAACAAGATTATACATGAATGAGAGTAATAAATGAATATTTCTTTAACTGAAAAAAATAAAAAAAACAGTTGTATTATCAAGAAGATAAAAAATGAACCAAATTACCAATAATGGTACTAACAAAAAAACTAATAATTCCATTATTTTTTACCTAATATGGGATATTACGATAGACATAAGAGCTATTAATTTTCCTATAGAGACATGCCATGGCATGCCTCTACTTAATAATTCTGATACCTTTCTTTAAGATCGTCATAATAATAGCTGCTAATCAGACTAAGTATATTAATTCGTGTTTCCATAGGTACAATTGATGTAAAATCCTTTTTTAGTAATTCATTGATAATTTCCTTTTCATTTATACCAGCTTGTAAAAAGGATTGTAGATTTATTGCTTCTTTGTTTTTGAAATTGTCTAAAATGAAAGTTGCTAAACCATCAAAAGACAATAGTTTACTCCATTTTTCATTAGTAGTTAAATTTCCCAGAGGAATTTTTTTATTTTTCATAATCCTCCTAATTTTTTATAATAAGTGAGGAGGAAGTGAGGTCACAAACTTCGTTTGCTAAGTGAGGCGGTAAGCAAGCTTACCTGTGAGGGGGAAGTAAAAAAGTGAAAAGAAGATTTATTTTATCTTCCTTCTCCCTCACTTCCTCCTCACTAGGACAGCTTTAGCTGTCTGACCTCACTGAACGAAGTGGCCTCACTTCTCACTATTTAAATGTAACAAGGTAGGCTTAAGATAATTTACAAAGGAGCTATAAACTAACTATAAGTTTTCTTAAAATTTGCTTAAAACTTATCATTTTGCCAGCAAATTTTTGTCTCATCAGCAAGAGAGGTTTTTATACTAAGCAAATCAAGGTCTTTTAGTTTGGATACTTTATCATTGTAGGTATCATCAGGTAAAAAAGTTTCCTTCTCATTTTTTGGAAAAATACCAACCCAGTTATTTCTACCACTTTGTTTTGCTGCGTAAAGTGCCATATCTGCCAATTGAATTACCTGCTCATGTGAAAGGTATTCATGATGGTGAAACCAAAATGGATAGCAGGCAAATCCCATAGAAGCGGTTCTTTTTATTTTATTGACATCATCTGTAAAAAATGGATATTCTTCAATTTTTTGTCTGACCCTTTCAACGATATGTCCAATATTTTCCTGATTAACATCTTTCAGAATCACTAAAAATTCTTCGCCACCCCACCTTACAACATCTGAATCACGAAAAGATGATTTGAGTATATTACTGGTTTCAACCAAAATTCTGTCGCCTGTATGGTGTCCATAATCGTCATTAATTGATTTAAAATGATCCAAATCGATCATAATAAAAAAGGTTTTAAGGATATTTTCGGCATTTGATTCATTGATGAAATATTGGGCCTGATGACCTTTTTTTAAAATTTTTTCCATATATCTGCGGTTTTTTAAATTTGTCAGGGGATCTGTCAGGCTCATGTCCTCAAGTTTTAAATATGCCATTTCTAATTCCCTGTTTTTTATTTCAAGCTCGGCTGTTCTTTCTTTGACCTTGTTTTCTAATGAATAATTAAGTTCTTTTAGTTCACTTACTAAATTTTGATTTTCTTTTTCCAGTTCATAGGCTTCTATTGCTCTTTTAACTGTAACCTGAAAATTTTGGGGATCAACGGGTTTGGTCAGAAACTTATAGATATTACCTTCATTTATTGCTTCTATTATTTCATCTATATCGGTAAAACCTGTAAGAATAATCCTTTTGGTAAAAGGAGCAAGAGAAACAACCTTTTTAAAAAGCTCAACTCCTGTCATCGAAGGCATTCGTTGATCTGAAACGATTAAATCTATAGTGTAAGAATTATCTGTAATTATTTCTAATGCTTTTTCACCATTATTTGCTGTTAAAATCTGATAATCGCTTTCCAGTAATTCTGTTAAAACTCTGAGGTTTGCGGGTTCATCATCTACTAATAAAATATTATATGGTTTTCTTTTAAGCTTTTTTTCTTTAGTTGATGTTAATTTTTCTTTGCTTAAGAATTTCATTGAATATACCTGTTAAGTTAATATTATAGAATTCCTCGAATCTCTGCTTCGGGGTCTTTAATTTATTCATTACCCGGTTTAAGATTTATAGGCAAAAATACGGTTATAACTGAGCCTTTTTCAGACTCTGAATTTATCTCTATTTTTCCCTGATGTTCATTAATGATACCATATGATATTGACATTCCCATACCAATTCCCTGCCCTACATCCTTTGTTGTAAAAAAAGGTTCAAATATTTTTCTTTTTACCTCTTCACTCATCCCGCAACCATTATCAGAAAATTCAACGGCCAAAAATTTTTCATTATGAAAAGAGCCAGATTGAGACTCTTTATCAGTGATAAATGTTTTTACTGACATTTTTCCGGATAATTTATTATCGCCTTTTTTCCTTTCTTCGATTGCCTGACAGGCATTAATCATAATATTCAAAAATACCTGATTAAGTTTAGTTGGCCAGCACAAAATAGTCGCTTTTTCCTGAAAATCACATTCAAACTCAACATCTTTCTGGTATTTTGCTCTAAGTAACCTTATTGTTGATTCAAGGCCATTGGCAATATCGCTTGGTACGGAAACATCCTTATCTAATCTTGAAAAAGCCCTTAAATCCTGAACAATTGTGTTTATTCTTCTGGTTCCCTCTAATAAATCTGTAAGATTATTCTGTAAGCGGATAAAACGTTCTTCAAAAATATTGGTGAAATGTTCATCATTTTCATCTTCAGCCAATTCAAAAATAAAATCTTTGAATTCCTTTATATTATTTTGTAGGTTATAGGTAACCCCAGAAACAATATTAATCGGGTTATTTATTTCATGGGCAATTCCAGCAACAAGAGTTCCTAAACCAGCCATTTTTTCTGCCTGAATAAGCTGAGCCTGAGTATTTTTTAAATTCATTATTGTCATTTCCAACTGAGTATTTTTTTCTTTTAGTTTTTCAGTTTTATCTTTGACATTTTCAACTAATTGTTCTAAAAGAAGATTTTTCATTTTTATTTCAATATGATTTTTTACCCTGGCTTTTACAACAACCGGATGAAATGGTTTTGTCATATAATCAACAGCACCTAAAGAAAATGCTTTTGATTCATCCATTACATCTGTTTTTGATGTAAGAAAGATAATCGGAATATCTTTAACTTCATCAATCTCCTTTAATCTTCTGCAAACTTCATAGCCATCCATATCAGGCATTATAATATCCAGAAGAATTAAAAAAGGATAAGGTTTAATTTGGGCTTTTTTTAAGGCGGAATGCCCATTTTTTGCTGGAATGACTGAATAATTGTTCTTTAAAGTCTCGATTAAAATATGAATATTTTCTGGAGTATCATCAACTATCAGAATTTTCGGCTTAGTTTCAGGAACTTCTGAAATAGGTATCTCGTAGTCTGTAGTTAATGAATCTAAATTCTGCATTATTTTATACTTTACAACAATATATAAGTTTTTAAAATTCTATTTTTTATAGTAAGCAAGTAGTTTATCATGCCCTGATAATTATTGATGTAACTATCCAACGGCTGAAGCACTTTGGCCTTCTTTTGTCTTTTTCGTAAAAAAATACTATAAATTACCTTTTAGTTTGCTTAAAAAATTATGGATCGATTTTGAAAAATACCACTTTGTTACGTAGAACAGGGTCATTTAGAACAGCAAGTAATTCTGCTGAAGTTACCGAATCAGGAAATTGTGCTTCTTTACCGGTTAATCCAAAATAAATTACATCTGCTTTTCTAAGCATTGCCATTTCTTCAAGCATAATCTGATCTACACTGCCATTTGCTCTGGCAACACCACTAACAACATTTGGAGACGGCCCTTCAGGTTGTGTAGCTAATACTTCCCTTTTCTCTCCGACTTTATAGCCTGTTCTTACTTCTGAACCATCAACCCCGATTTTAACATGTTCATCAGAATACGATACTTCAGGAGCCCTGCCATAATGTTCAGCATTTAATTTCTCAGCAAACTTAACAAGTCTGTCAGAACCATAAGCTTTACCATATAAAGGATGAATATTTTCAGGTATGCCCATTCCCTGAGCTATTTTTACACCCTGTTCACTAAAGTAAGTCTGGAAAAGGACGGCTTTATTTTTATCACCCTGAAAGCCAGCTCCGCTTGCCATTAACTGTTCCAGAGTCGGCAACTTATGATATAGGCTATCAGGACCATCACTTCCTAATAATTTTAATTGATTCTCAACACCAGCCTTAGTACTAAAAGCATCTGGTTTTAATGCTCCTATTAATTCTTTATTACTGGCAACGGTAAATGGTCTGATATTTTCAGGAACAGTGACAGGAACTGCTGTATCCATTGCGGAAGATGGAACATCAACATCACTCCAGTCATTTTCCCCACCTTTTGAAGGTTTAACTATTGGTTTGTCATTACTCACTGGTATTGTTGGATGCTCACTGTCATTGAATTTTGGCTTATAATTTTCTTTAAAATTAAATTGCAGACCTTCACCAAATGATGACAACCGGCCTATTTCACCTGGTTTGGCTCTGAATTCAACGGTTCCAGCTGAGAAAATAAATTCTTTGTTATCATCTGAAAGTCTGACATTCATATTTTGTTCAGGAAAACCTTCTCCTAATTTGAGGTTTAAATTTATTCCCTCTTCTGAGCCAACCTGTTTAGCAACCTTTAATAATGAAACCAATCCATCTTTTGTCATATCAGGTTTCATAGCGATTTGTTCCAGTGATAATTTCACAGCAAGATTTGCTGCTTCTTTTGCATTTTCACCTCCAGGTAATGTTGAAAGTTTTGAGATTATTTCGTTTCTCTGGCTATTAATTTGTTCTGTAAGTGCTTTCTGCCCTTCCGGTGAAGCGAGTTTTTCACTGGTTATATCAATAGATTTAATTCCTTCAAGGGCTTTTTTCTGCATTTGTTCGGCAGTAACTTTGGCTATTGTATTATCATCAATTTTTGGTAATCCATCTTTCCCATTTTGTGCTGTAAGAGCATCATTTATCTGTTTACCAACCTGTTCCGGTGTGGTATTACCAGATGCAGGTACAGATTTTGCAATAAGCATGGCTGATTCCTGGGCTATTAACTGGTAAGCTTTATCCCTGGCCCCGGCAGTTTTTTCATTACCAGCCGGTAAAGCCTTATCAACTTCTGCTTGAAATGCCTTTAGTTTTTCTTTGGCTGTTTCAGGAGTTCCTTTAGGATTATTAGTTTCTGTAACATATTCAGATAGTGATTTACGCATTGCTATATTTTCTGGTTTATCAGATCTGACTCCTATTCGATTCATATTGGTTTCCGTAATATTTTCCAGATTAGGTTTCCTGATCTGTGATGCCCCAATCATGGAAGGAACTACTACACCAACAGATAATGCAACAATCTCACTCATCCGCCTGATACTTTTTTCTTCTTCGGCTGTAAATTTATGATCCGGTTCAAAAGCCAGTTTCCGGTATAGCTGGTCTGTAATATGAGCTGTGCCTTGTGAACCCAAAGCCATACCAACATTCATTCCAACTCTTCCGGCAAGGCTGGATAGGTTAGAATACTTATTGGCGGCCCCAACAACCATAAAATTTCCGCCAAGCTCTACGGTTTTTGTCATAAAGGAGTGTTCGCCAAACATGTTCCGGGCAGCCATATTCATTGCCTGTTGTGTCCCGATTACCTGTGCCATATGTACACTACTGGAAGCAAAGGTGCGTAATCTGCTTACCTGTTGGGTTGTTTCAGCGACATTGCTGATAGTTCTCATTGCTGACATCGCTTCAACCGCCTGCCGCTCACCTTTGGCAACCCTGCCTGCCATAGCAATTCCTTCGGCAAGTGAACGTTCTCCCCTTATGGCTTCAGGAGCAATACTACCCACGGCTCTTACCATCGCTACGGCCCGTTCTAATTTTGGATAAGTTTCCGCTATTTTTGCCAGATAACCGGAAACCCTTGCTGCTGCTACGGCTGTACCTAATCCTTCTGTCGCCAGTTCTATTGCTACTACCTCAGCAATCATCTGTGCTGTATCTGTCCGGTTAAGAAACCTTCCAACATCATTAAGGAAAGATAATGATGAATTCTCATCAAAAGCCCATCCGGTAGTATCAACCCCAAGCACATCAGTTACATTCATATTATTATATCGTGCAGCCATATTCCTAGCATTACTGACTTCTTTCTGATAACCACCCTCTATCAGTGAACCGCTTAAATCAGTTTCTTTTTCAGCATTGGCAAAGCTATGTTTATCATCAAGGGAAAGGCTGCCTTTATTTAAAAAGTTAGTGATAGTTAGATCTTTGGAGGAATTTAATGAAGAGGCACTAGTACTGTATTTTTTCAGGATATCAAGAGCTGCTGTTTCAGCTTCCTTATTTTCGGTATTTCCGAAAACAGGGGCCCCACTCTGTGGGGAGTTATTACCTGAATTATCAGCTTTCATATCTGACATCAGCCGCATTGCGGAAATAAATTCTAGACCTTTCCCATCTTTTACTGCTTTACTGTAACCTTCATTGAAAACCTGGGCCTGACCAATTGCATCATCATATTTACCTCTTACTTTATCTCTGTCTTTTACCAATTTGCTAAGATCAATATTTGAATAACGGACACTATCATCACGGTAATCCCCGTCAAGGTTTTCCCATAACCAAGCGGCTACTTTATGATCATCTGCAGCTGTATTTGCCCTTCCTGCTTCATAGTCAATAGTTCCCAGCACCAGTTTTTGCTGGTATTTAAGATTATTAACATGTTCTTTTGATTCTTTTTCTGCTATTTTCTGAGCTTCATCCCATTTACCATTTACTTCAACCACCTGTTTTGCTACTTTACTATCCGGGTCTTTGGTTTGAATTGTTTTTGCCACATTAGCGGAAAGATCGGATAAATCCTGAGCGGCACTGATACCATCTTTACCCGGAACCTGTTTTTGCCCTTTAAAAGTCATATCTCTTCTGAGAGCTGTACCAATGTTATCTGAGGCGGTAGAAGCAATTCCTTCCTGCATTACCACTTTTAATGAACGTCCTT
>CAYRDV010000048.1:0-22548 GCA_964422885.1 uncultured Candidatus Sericytochromatia bacterium | reverse complement strand
CTTTTTTTAATGGATAATAAGGAGGATCAAAATAAATAAAATCGTCTTTCTTTGCTAAATCCACAACTTTCTCAAAAGACATTATTTTAATAGTAACATTTTTCAATAATTCCGAAACTAATCTTAACTTATCTTCTTGT
Source organism: uncultured Candidatus Sericytochromatia bacterium (assembly GCA_964422885.1). Taxonomy (GTDB): domain Bacteria; phylum Cyanobacteriota; class Sericytochromatia; order UBA7694; family JACMQJ01; genus CAYRDV01. Next base: position 22,408 of record CAYRDV010000048.1, on the reverse strand, counting down.
ACAATATCTGGGTTTTTATATGAACCCATAGGGACATTAAATTTCCCTTTTGAATTTACTCTATATAATCCATTAAAGCAAGTTTTGTTTAAATAAATGAATCTTGCGGCTCTTTCTAAAGCTGGCAAGTCATTTGGATTTGTAGCACGAATTGTTAAATAATATTTTTTTCCTTCAACCACATGATATTCTTTATGTTGTTTTAATTCAACAATTAATCTTTCAACATCTGTTTTTACAATTTCATAAGCGTTAATTAATTCTTCATTTATATCAGAAATTATAATCTCTTTTGGCTTGAATTCTTGGATTATGTAAAAGAAAACTGCACCACTTCCCACAAATGGCTCTAAATAACGATTAAATTTTTTTGGAAATAAAGGTTCAAATTGTTCTAAAAGCTGACCTTTACCACCTGCCCATTTTACAAATTTTGGAATCTCATTACACATATCTACTATAACCTCTTATTCATATATAAGATTTTTTATTCTTTGTAATGAATCCATTTCCATATAAAGAGCTGTTTTATAATTTGTATCGTTAACTATTTTTATCACTAACTCATGAATATTTAATTCACAGATCAACTGTTTCCAGCCTTTTTTTACCAGTTTTGTATCCTGATATTTGCCAAAAATCAATTCAAAAATGTCTGGATGATGTTTTTTAAGTCCTTCAATAAAATCACCTCTGATATTATATATTTCAGTATCACTTAAAGCAGCCAAAGGTGAGCGTAGGAAACCTATTAACTCTATTTTACGACTTTCATCTGCTAAAAAAACAAGGATATTATAAATATCAAGAATTTCTTCATTTTCATAAAAGCCTTTTCCACCTGTAATAATGTAATTTATATCAAGAGTCTCCAGAGCCTTGGCAAAGCGGGGAATATTTTTTTTGGTCCGAAATAATAAGGCAATCTGTTCAGTTGGATTTTTTATCAGAATTTCTTTTATTTGTGCAGCAATAAATTTTGCTTCAAGATTTTTATTTTGGTTTTTTATTTTATTTCCCTTATTAAAAAGAAAAAAGTTAATACTGCCATTTTCCTTATGACCTTTTAAATTCTGATGTTTCGCCTCATAAGGCTTATCAGCATCTCCAAGTATTACCGCAAAAAAGCTGTTAAAAAATTCAATAATATTTTTACTGGAACGGAAATTATCTGGAAAAGCAATAAAACCTGTTTCCTTTTTTTTCTCCTGATTAATCATGATTATTTCCTTTCTGGCAGAATTAAAAACCTGTACATCACCGCCTCTGAAACCATAAATTGACTGCTTATCATCACCAACAATGAATAGCTTATTAGGAGAAATACTTTCCAGTGATTCACCATCCCATCCTGATAAATATTTGGCAATTTCCCATTGAATCCGATCTGTGTCCTGAAATTCATCAATCATAATAAAATCAAATTTTGTATTTACTTTTTCCCGGAAATTATTGATGTCTTGTTTTAGAAGATTATAAAGTTCCTGTGAAACATCAGAAAAAGTATTTAAATTCTTTTGTTTCCTTTTTTTTATATAATCTGCCTCAACTACTTTTAAAATTTCAATCAGAGAAATTAAATAATCTGCTTCTATTTTTGTATTTTCACTAAAATCAATAATTGTAATAAATGATTTAACAACTTGTTTTGGATAATCATAGACAACTTCATCAAAATTTTTGGGTCTGCGTTTGAATTTTTCTTCTTCAAAATCTTTATTCCTTTTATAAGCAGGAAAAGATTGGATAAATTTATTTACTTCAAAAAAACATTTCTGAATTATTGCCGCTGATTCTGTAGGATAACCTGAATTAACCGAATATATTTCATTAGCGATTATTTTTTCCAGTTGTTCCTGAATTTGTTTTGCTTCTTTTAAAAAGATATCATTATATGATTTTAACTTATCATCATAGTTTTCCAGCTTTAAAAATTCATGAATCCAATGTTGATTTATCAAAGTATTACAATGCTCGATTATCTGATCTCTTGTCCAGATTCTCAATAGTTTTTCCAGATCCTTATTTTTTGATGATGATAACTCATCTATCTGTGATTCAATTGTTTCACTGATGAGTAGATTTAATTCCTGAGGCTCGGCAATATTAAAATCAGAATCCAGTCCAAGCTCAATTGAATACTCTTTTAACAGTCGCATATAAAACCCGTCTATTGTAGAAATCCAGTTTCGGCTAAAATTTAATTTAGCTGTCAGATAATACGAATCATGATCATCACCTTTGATAATTTTTTTTACCAATGTTGAATAAATTCTGTGCTGCATTTCAGCAGTTGCCTTACGGGTAAAGGTTATTACCAGTATTTTTTCAATTTTCCCAGAGGTCTGTTCAATAAGATTGAGCATCCTTTGGGTTAAAACTTCAGTTTTACCTGCCCCAGCCCCTGCTGTTACAATAATATTTTTTCCGGTATCAAGTGCCATTTTTTGTTCAACAGTTAATCCTGCTTTTCCCCCTGAGTTTCCTCCTGTTAGAAAAACAAAATTATCAGCAGCTAAAATCTTTATTTTTTTTGCTTCCGGTTTTTCCAGTTCTAATATTGATTCAACCTTATCCTGGTTATAACGGCAGATTTTGATGTACTCACAATATTTACAGGCGATCTCAGGTGAATGAAGAGTAAAATTATACTGAGATTTTAAAAGCCGGTTCTTTATTTCTGCCAGGTGTTCAGTGCTTTTTTGCAACAAGCTCTGTGTATCAGTAATAATTTCATTTTTGTTTTTTTCAGGAATAATAAATTTAGTTGATATTTTTTCAATATCCTTTAGTGCATAGTAACCACTACTATCAGGTATTTTTTCTGTTTTTCCCTGATAAGCTTTTATATATACAGGTAACTGAAATGAAAGTCCCGCCTTAATATCATCAGTATCCTTGATTCCCCCTGTTTTATAATCTATTATCTGAAATCTGTCTTCTTTAAGATCAATCCGGTCAATTACCCCATTAAATTTAAAACCATCAATTTCATATTCAAAAGAAAGTTCAAACTCACTAGGCAGCCATCCCGAAGCGATCCTTTCTTCATCTATTTCCAGAACTCTGTATAAAATTCCTTTTTTTGGTTCATCGCCAAGACCGGAATTAACTTTATCCTTTAAAATATCGATATACAGGTTATCATAGCTTTCTTCAAAGCTCTTAAAAATATTATTTGAAATTTCCAGTATCAGTTTTTGTTTTTCCTTAATAGGTAATTTCAGGGAATATTCCCGAACCAGTTTAGTATAATAATCCTCAAAAATTTTATGAATGATGGTCCCTTTTACATTTGCTTCAAGATCTTTTCGACTAGCCTTTCTTTTTTCAATTTTGAGTTTTCTTTTAAAAAAGAATTTCATCGGGCAAGCGGCAAATTCCTCTACCTGGGATACAGAAGTATGCTTTTCAAAAGGAACTGAATTTTCAATACTTTCCAGATGTCCTTCAAACTTTGTCCAGATATTTGTTTTTCTTTGTTTTACAATTTCCGTTACCCGTTGGAACTGGTCAGGAACAGAAATATTTGATTTAGCGATTGCCTGGCATTTATCAGTATTTGAAAAAAGTTCATTATTTGTTTCTGATTTATGAATTTTAGGCTTTATATTTAAATCTACAAGAATTCCTGAAGGCTCATTTTCAGAATTATTTATTAGTTTGGGCATGGATAGTCTTAAATCAAGAGCTGAATCATTAATATTATTTATTAATTCAAATAAGGCAAAAAACTGCCTGTCTCTTGGTTGTACAGGTATTATTTTATTTATTAAATTGCTGAAAGAATCATTTTTGTATTCTCCGGGAAAAAGTCTGCTGGTCATACCAACCAGATAAATTCTTTTCAAATTCAATTTTGTGATAGATGAAAGCTCTGTTACAAGTATTCCCTGATTATTTTCCCGGTTAAAATTAAAGTAGAGATTACTGGCAAATTTTTTAAAAAAGGTCGAATAATCTTCCCGCCTGTGTTTTTTGTTATTTAAACTGTTTAAACTAATACATAGCTCTTTCCAGAAGTTAAGACAGGAATTGAATTTATTAAAATTTGTAGGATCATTTTCAGGATAATTGGCATCAATATGAAAATAGTTGATAGTTTCCATAAAATGTCCAATAAATTCTTCGGCATAACATGACTCAGGAACAAGTTCCTTATATTCCCGAATCTTTTTTAAAAGATAATTAAGATATACTCTGGCCTTTTTATATTCTTTAACTATTTTTAGTTTATCATCAAGACTATAATTAATCTTCCTCGAAAAATGGCCTTTAATTCTTTTTAAAACAGCTTCTTCAAAAAAAATATTTTCGACACCACTTCCCAGAAATACTTCATAAATAAATTTTAAGGAAAAATTATCAGTAATCACATCAACATCCGCCAGCTTAATATCCTCAAGCATTTCATCATCTGGTAATTCTTCTGTTATAAAGTCATCAAAATTAATTCTGATAAAAGGTGAATTCAAAAATCTAAATATATGGTTTGTATTATTCCAGTCCATTTCCAAAAAAAAGCAGATAAATCTTGTCAGTGGAAACTCTGTAAGATTTGCCGAAAAAGTTGTAAAATACAGTAGTTCATAATCATCAAATACTTCAGATATTTTAAAAGCATAAACTTTTGAGGGTATAAAAAGGCCAATCTCATTAAGCAAAATCTTATTATCTGCTAAATCTTTTTTTATTTCCCTGGCAATATAATTCAACTCATCACTCCAGTCTGAAAAAAGGGAATAAACAGAATTATGAATTACTAAGTTTTTAAGTTTATAATTCAGGCTTCCTTCAGCGCCCGAATGAAAAAAAAGCCTCATTTTTTTTGAAAAACTCTGATAATTTTTGGTAGAAAAGAATTCACTAAGCTGATTACTTAACCTGCTAATAAATACAATGTCCCGAAAAAAGGATGAAAAATTTTGTAATATTTTCCATTCAATTTCACTAAGGTCAAAAAATTCACCATACATTACCAGTTTGGTATGTTCACCTGTAAGGACAGAACAGTGTTCTGTCCTTACAGGTGAGCTAGATATTTCTATTATTTTTTCAACATTATCTATAAACCCATCAGTATTTACTTTATATAGACCAAAAAGTAAATTTATAATTTCTTTTAAATTACTTTCTTCTTCATTTATATTAAAACCCGGATATAGTCTAATATAGTCCAGGATTTGAATAATACCTGCAATAGCCTGATTTTTATTTTCAAAGATGCTTAGTTCAGTATTTTTACTGATTATTTTTTCAATAATTAAAAACTTTTCAACTTTATTAATTTGTTTTTTGGGAAATTCCAAAGATTCAAAAAGCAACTCAAGAAGTTTTTCAAAGGTGATTATGTTTAGCCCAAATGAAGATGGGAACTTATTCTGATTTTTTATTAATTCAGTATCACATATCCATAACTCATTACAGGAAACAGAATAATCAGCTTCCGACAGGTATTCGTCAATAGTATTGTAATTCATGTGTCAATGTTCAAACCAAACAACTTCAAAGCTATTATAAAGCCTTGGTACATTCTTTTCTGTTTATTTTTATTAAAAGTACCTGAAGGTATTCCCAAGGGTCACCTCATTGAGATACTTTTAATACAAACAGGGGCTCTGTACTCGGGGATTTATTTTTATTAAAAATATCTCGATGCTTTGTATCGTGGTTTAGTTATGTTAATTTGTCCATATCCAATTTTATAATTTTACCTTCAGGATAAGGCCTGATCATTCCAGGCATTTAAAAATTAGCTTATCTGTAATATAATAGACAAAGCAGTCTGGTTAAGAATTTAAAAATTGGTTGCAAAGATGAGCAGCATATTAAATTTTTGTTAAGTATTAGCAATCTTTTATTTAATTCTTCTAAAACTGTAATAGTGTCTACATATTAAAACAAGGAGAATTATAGTGAGTGACATAAGTTTAGGTGCCAATGTAGGAGTTCCGATTCCTGCAAAGACCGAAGCAACCGAAAAGAAAACTGTGATTGAAAAAACTGGCGAGTTTTTTCATGATAAAACCAAAAAGGGAACATTGGTTGGAGATCATTATGTTGCAGCTGGTGCATTAGGCACAGTTGGTGTAGTAGCAACTGTAGCCGGTGTAGCTAAAGTAGCTGATAAAGTTCCTGCTGTTGCTGCAGGTCTAAAAGCAATTGGAAATAATATGGACATTATAGGTGGTGGTGTATTAATAGCATCATCAGTAGCACTTGGCCAGGATGCCAAAAAGAGCCTGGAAAACGGAAAATCATTAAGAGGCGGAGTTGAAGTTGCCTTAGGAACTGTTGCCGGATTAGGCGGAACTGAATTACTTGCTGAAAGAGCCGGTATCCCTGTATTAAAAGATGCTTTATCAGGCCCGGCTAAATTTGTTGGTAAAAATGCGATGGCTATTGTCGGAGCTGGTGCCGCAGCTGGAGGTATTGCAGCTGGAGTATCTGGTGTTAATGATATAACAGATGGCAAAACAGGGAAAGGAGCCGCAAAGACTGCTGCTGGATTAGTTGCGACTCTTGGTGGTGCTGAATTGATTGGTCGCCAGTTTAATATTCCATATGTGCAAAAAGCACTTACAGGACCTGCTCAGGCAATTTTCACATCTAAAGGTGGCTTAGGCGCAGCTGGTGTGGCTATCGCGGGTACAGGAGTTGCTGCTGCGATTGATGGTACAAACAGACTTCTTAAAGGTAAAGGAGTAGTAAATGATGCTATCGGAGTTACTGAAGTAACAGCCTCAATTGCGGCTGCTACAGGTGGAGCTTCACTTGTGGGAGTGGCAACCGGTTCAGAAAAATTAAAGCAGATATTCCCTCAAAGCGTTGAGATTGTTGGTGGCGTAGCTTTAGCAGGAGCAGCATATGTTGTTGGTAAAAATGCTGTACAGGATGGTGCTAAAAATGGCGTTACCCTTTCAAATACAGCAAAAGGTACAGCCGCAGCATTACTGGCTGTGGGAAGTACCCATGTCTTAGCTGATAAAGTTGGAGTTACCGCTGTTGAAAGTGTATTAAAGAATCAGGGTTACAAAACAGTAGCAGCCTTAGGATTAGGAGTTGCCAGTGTAAAGATGGGTTCAAGTGCACTTAAAGAAATTAAAGATGGTAAACCTGGAAATGCATTGGGTCAAGGTGCCGGAGCAGTTTTAGCAGGTGCAACGAGCCTTGGATTAGTTGGCAGTGCCTATAAAATACCTGGTCTGCAACAGATCGGTGATGTAGCCTGGAAAGGTGCTGAAAAAGTTGTAGAACCAGTTGTTAAGTTTGCTGTAACACATCCTGGAACAACTTTAGCCGGAATTGCTGTTGCTGGTGGTGCTGGAGCATATCTCTATTATCACAACAAAAAAGACTAATAATTAAATTAAAAAAATCCTTCTCTGAAAAAGAGAAGGATTTTTTTTATAATTTTTTTTCTAACTCATCAATCAAATTCAAAACTCTTCTTTCATTTGTACCCATATCACCTTTTCCTACTCTGGAAGACGAACGGATATAGAGTTTAGTTTTATTGCCATCGGGTTCAAGTCTGACTTTTATATCATCTTTAAATTTAAAAACTTTAGTAGTAGCAACAGCTTCCAGTTCTTTATTTTCTACATCTTTTTCTATTTTCCAGCCATATTCATTAATCATTGATTTTAAAACCGGATAAACTTTTTCTAATTGATGATTTAATACTGGTGTTTTCATTTCCGGATAAAGAGGGTTATCGGAGGTTTCTGCCACATTTGTAGTGTAATAGCTGAGAACCCTCTTACCAAACCCTGGGGGTGAGTTAAGTGGCAGGTTATTTCGAATAAAAGCGATTGTAATTAGTATTAAGTAAAAAAAGCCAAGACCCAAGATCGTGTATAAAATATTCAATTTTCTTTTCCTCATTATTTTTTTAAACAATTAGGTATTTTACCTAAATTTCTATCATAATTTCTTTGTTTTGAACAGATATTTTAATTAAATCATATAATTAACCTGGAAAATAGATATACTTATATTTTGAAATAATTATAATATATTTTGATAAAATAATATTAACTAAAAAAAATTATGCGAATAAGATTACCGATTTTAAGCATTTGGTTTTTTATTACACTTTTTATTTTAAGCAGTTGTCTCGGTCAGGTAATTAATTCATCACAACACCCAACAGGAACGATAAGCAGTAATGCAGAAGAAATCTCTTCCGTTTCTTTTAGCCCTGATGGAAAATTTCTGGCAGGAACAAATACCGATAATTCAGTAGAGATAATAAATATTTCTGATGATTTTAAAACTCTTGCTGAAGAAAAGAAAATAATTTTACGTGGTCATAAAGCGCCAATAAATTCAATAAAATTCAGCCATGAAAGTAGAACCCTTGCCAGTGCCAGTTCTGATAAAACAATTAAAATATGGGATATTAGTAACGGAACTGAAATTAAAACATTTACCGGACATCAGGATAAGGTATTTTCTGTATCATACAGTAAGGATGGTAAATATCTGCTTAGCGGTGGTAAAGATAATTTATTAAAAGTATGGGAAATAGCTACCGGAAAAGAAATTCAGAATATTGTATCTCATATTGATTCAGTCAATTCAGTAGCTTATAGCAATGATGGTAAATTCTTTGCCAGTGCCAGTTCTGACAAAACGATAAAAATCTTTGATGCTGAAAATTTCAGTCTGATAAAAACTTTAAAGGGTCATACCAATAAAGTTAATTCAATAGCATTTAGTCCGGATAATAAATTCATATTGAGTGGAAGTTCTGATAAAACAGGTAGAATCTGGGATATATTTACTGGTAAAGAAATAAAATCATTTAAAAATGATGCCGAAATATTATCTGTAGTATTTAATCCAGATAATAAAACCTGTGCAACCAGCAGTACAGATAAAGTAATTAAAATCTGGGATATTGAAACAGCAAAAGAAAAATTGATTATTAAAGTAAGTAATAAAGTTGGAAATTTAGCTTTCAGTCCAAATGGAAAAATAATAGCTGGTGTCAGTACCGATAATGCCATTAAATTATGGGATTATGATAAAGGGAATGAAATCAAAAAATATGAGCTTACTAAAGTTTCAGAGCCTGTTCCAACAGCAACAACTGCTTCCAGTCAGCCCCCCATTACCAATAACCCTGATCCGGTTGAATTAACAGGTCATACAGGAGCAGTTAATTCAGTAAAATTTAGTGACGATGGAAAATTTCTAATTAGTGGCAGTTCCGATTTTAGGATAAAAATCTGGGATATTATTAATGGCAAAGAAATTACTACATTACCACCACATACTGGTATTGTAAAACAAGTAACATTTTTACCAAATGACAATAAAAATTTTGCCACGGTTGGTCATGATTTTATAGAAATTACAGATATTGAACGTATTACAGGGTTAAGAACATTTTCAGGATATAACGGAGCAATAAACTCGATTACTTTTAACCTGGATGGTAAATATTTTGCAACAGGTGGCTCTGATAACTTAATCAGAATCTGGGAGATGAATACGGGTAAAACTCTAAAGGTACTTAATGGTCATAACCGTCCGATTAATTTTATTTCCTATAGCCCTGAAAACAGAACACTTGCCAGTGCCAGCTCTGATACTACAGTAAAAATCTGGCAACTGGTAAATAATAGTATTACAGAAAATAATACCTCTACTTTTTCAGTAAATCCAAATGAAAACATTACATATAAAACTCTGTTAAGCCATTTGGATATTGTTAATTCCCTCGCATATAGCAATGATGGTAAATATCTGGCAACAGCCAGCAAGGATAAAACAATAAAAATATGGGAAGTAGAAACAGGTTATGAAATAAAAACACTTACAGGACATACTGATAGTGTTAATACTGTTACTTTTTCAAAGGATAATAAAACAGTAATCAGTGGTAGTTCAGACAGAAGTGTCAAATTTTGGAATTTGGAATCTGGTAATAATTTTAGAACAATAACAGAATTTAAAGATGCAGTGAATTCACTTTCTGTAAGTTTTGATGGTAGTTTACTTGCAGCAGGAAGCTCAGATAAATCTATCAGAATCTGGAAACTTTCTGGTAGCTGATAGTAGCGGAATTATAAAACAGGAAATATAATTTATGCCGATTTTTCTTTTTACAGATATAGAAGGATCAACAAAAAAATGGGAAAAATTTGGCGAAGAAATGGCAAAAGCCTTAGTTACTCATGATTCTATTCTTAGTGAAAATATTAAACAATATGGTGGAAACATCATAAAACACACAGGGGATGGTATTTTCGCCATTTTTATAAATGGGGAACCGTTAAAATGTTCGATTGAAATACAAAAAAAAATCTCCGGGCAAAATTGGGGAACTCTAGGTGAACTCAGGGTTAGAATGGCTTTACATGCCGGGGATGCAGAAAAGCGTGGAGAAGATTACTTTGGTCCTGTAATAAACAGAACAGCCCGAATCTTATCAACAGGATGGGGAGGGCAGATTATTGTTACTCCTGAGGTTATGGCTCTTTGTACATTACCGGAAAATGCCAGTCTTGATGATCTGGGGGTTCATCTTTTAAAAGATTTAAGCATACCGCAACATCTATACGGACTAATTCATCCTGCTCTCCATTTAAAAGAATTTCCGGCTTTATTATCACTATCTGCTCACCCTCATAATCTTCCTCCTCAATCATCACAATTTATCGGCAGGAGTAAGGAACTGGAAAAAATTTCCGAACAGTTAAATAACCCTGAATACCGTTTAATCACCCTGCTTGGTAATGGTGGTATCGGTAAATCAAGGCTAGCTTTACAGGTAGGAGCAAATAAGATTGAATCATTTAATCATGGTGTCTATTTTATTCCCTTAGCAAACCTTGAATCATCCGAGTTACTTGCTTCTACTATAGCTGAAAATCTTAAGCTGACATTTTTTAACCGCCAGGGACCAAAGGAGCAGTTACTTAATTATCTTCGTGAAAAATCAATGCTCCTGATTGTTGATAATTTTGAGCATATTTTGGATGGAGCTGATTTATTGTCAGAAATTATCATCAATGCACCAGGTATAAAAATCCTGGTTACATCCTGTGAAAAACTTAATTTACAGGAAGAATGGGTGGTCGAGCTATCCGGTTTAAATATTCCGGAAAACCCTTATAATGATGATTTTGAGAAATATAGTGCCATTCAGTTATTTTTACAAAGTGCAAAAAAAGTAAAACCGGATTTTACGCTTTCAAATGAAGAAAAGCCATATGTTATTGAAATCTGCAATCTTGTTGAGGGAATACCTTTGGGTATTGAGTTGGCAGCTTCATGGGTTCGTTCGCTTTCATGTAAAGAGATCGCTGAAGAAATGAGAGGAAATATCGATTTTCTGGAAACATCCATCAGAAATGTGCCAATACGTCACAGAAGCCTAAGAGCTGTTTTTGATTATTCCTGGAACCTTTTAAGTGAAAATGAAAGAAATATTTTTAAAAAGATGTCCGTATTTAAAGGTTCTTTCTCCAGAGATGCAGCGACAAGAGTAATAAATGCTTCTATTTCAGTAATTTCTTCTCTTGTAGATAAATCTTTATTAAAAAGAAATCCTGACGGGCTATATGAAATCCTGGAAATATTACATAAATATGTCAGGGAAAAATTAAGAGAAGATAAACAGGAAAATCTGATAATCGAAGACCATTACTGCAAATATTTTTCTGATTTCCTTTTAGAAAAGAAATTTTTATTAAGAAGTGATAAACAAAAACAAACTTTAGATAAATTAGCCCAGGAAATTGAAAATATTCGAGAAATATGGAAACTTTCTTTAGAAAAACATCAACTTGAAACTTTAGAGCATTCTTTTTCTACAATTTTTCTTTTTTATGAAATGAGAGGATGGTTCAAGGAAGGATTAGAATTATTTGAAAAATCAGCAAAATTTCTAGAGGAAAGCTTAAAAGATAATGATTCAAAAGAATCAGAAGAAACAATTATTGCAAAAATAGAGTCAAGAGCTGCAAAGTTTTCCTACAGGCTTGGGTTTTATGAAAAAGCAAAAAGTCTTACTGAAAACAGCCTTTCTATATTTAATAAATTTAATATTAAAGATGAAATAGCTTTTTGTCTAAATAGTCTGGCCGATATATCAAGAACCAAAGGTAAATTTTTTGATGCCCGGGATCTTTATAAAAAAAGCCTGGAAATCTATACTGAAATTAATAATAAGATTGGCCTAGCCATGGTTACATCCAATCTGGGAAATATTTCCTATGAGCTTGGAGAATATATTGAAGCAAAAAAATTGTGGCAACAGGCCCTGGAAATCCGCAGAGAAACAAAAGAGCCCTGGGGCCTGGCAGCTTGCCTGAATAATCTGGCAAATGCCGCTTACCAGTTGGGGCAATACACTGAAGTAAAGCAACTACATGAAGAAAGCCTTAATATCAGAAGAGAAATCTCCGATAAAATGGGAATAGCTAATTCATTAAATAATCTTTGCCTGGTTTCACATGCCCTGGGAAATCTGGAAAAAGCAAAAGAATATCAGCAGGAAAGTCTGGATATTTTTAAAGAAATCGGAGATAGATCTGGTCTGGCAATTGCCCTTAATAATCTGGGAAATATATTATGTACAATGGGAAAATATCAGGAAGCCGAAAACTACTGTTTGGAAAGCTTACATATCAGACAAGAAGCTGGTGATAAGGTAGGAATAGCCTATACTTTAAATAACCTTGGCCTTGTATATTTTCATCTGAAAAAGCCAGAATTTTCACAATCCAGATATAATGAAGCGCTGAAAACAGCCTATGAAATTAAATCAACTTCTTTAATATTAGATATCCTTGTCGGATTATCGGAGTTAATTAAAGAAAAGGAAGAAGCAATTAAAATTCTTTTCTTTATTTTTGAGCATAAAGCTACTTACCAGGAAACCAAAGACAGGATAAAACCAATTTTAGAAAATCTGACAAATAATTTTTCAATTGATAAAATTTCATCTGTTAAAGAAGAAAGTAAATATTTAGTTTTGGAACATATAATAGATATCTTTATAAAAGAAGAAGTGAAAGCATAAAATTCTATTTAAAATAATTTTACTAAAAATATTATTTTCGTTCGTTTAAGCATTTATTGGTTAAGAATCGTTTTTTTGTATAAAACCTCCTCACCCCAGCCCTCTCCTCAAGGAGGAAAGGGGGTAAAAGATTGACCGAAGAGGGAAATACTAAAACAACTAGTAATGAGTGCCATATTTTATTCAAAAGATTAATTCATTTCATTAGTTTTAGCATTTCTGGTTTATTGAAAGCGACTATTAATTACGGATTTCTCCAAAGGTCAATCAGAAGAAAGTCAGAATCAGAATTTGCAGAATTAAAGAAATTTTCAGAATAAAAAAATAGCGTTTTCCTATTTATCAGCGAATGAAAATAATTTTCTGAAAGCTTTATTTGGTAGTGGATTCCCAATCAAGTGCGGAATGACATTTTTTTCTTATTGTCATACCCGTGAAGACGGGTATCCACAACCAATTATGGCTATATTTTAATTTTCGCTATCTTATACAAAAAGACTATATAATAATTTCTTTTTCTTTACCCAAATATCACTGCTTGAAAATTCTTTTCCTGAAGCATTTGTAGTAAACCGAATAGTAGAAATGCTTTCATAAGACCGGGTATGTTCAAATTTTCGTTTTGTATGATTGGTAAACATAAAAAATATAGCAAGCTACTAATCTATTTGAACATACCCTATTTGCGAAAGGAAAAAATTTTTAACCTAAAAGAGTAATCAGTAATCGAAATGTGACCAACTTAGTCTACAAGTATAAGAAAAATACAAATTAGAAATAAGTATAAATAATATCCTTATAACCCAAAGATTTCATCTTAATATCAAATTGTTTTACCTGCTCTTTTTCCAAAAGGGAGATCACGATACCTCCCCAGCCAGCTCCTGAAAGTTTACTGCCCAAAGCACCAGCTTTTAAGGAATCTTCAGCTATTTTATCGAGTATTTTATTTGATATTCCAAGCTCTTTCAGAAATTGCTGGTTTTTATTCATCAAAATGCCTATTTTATCAAGCTCACCTGTAAAAAGAGCTGTTTTTATATTTTCAGTAATTTCGCCAATTTTTGAGAATAAACTATTATATTTTTCTGGAAATTTTTCTTTTTGCTGGCCAACCCACTCAACAACTTCTTTTGTAGAACTTTTTATACCAGAGTCAATTATCGCAATTGCGAAACATGTATTAATATCAATAACTTCCATTTTTACATTTCTGATAAAGTAATAAGGTTTTTCAAAAACAATCACTTTGGGATCTATACCACTTGGGTTACCATGATAAATTTTTTCAATTTCATATACCTGATTATAAATTTCTTCTTTTGACATAGAAATTTTAAAATAAGAAGCCAAAGCTTTTATTATTGAGGTACTGATTGCGGCACCACTACCCATACCAGCAGCAATGGGTATTTCTGAAAATATCTCCAGACTTAAGTTATTAAAATCTTTAAGATTAAAATTTTTAATAAAGTTAATTACAGTAAGTTCAAGAGGATTATAGCCATCTTTTTCAGTAAAAGTTTTTAAATTAAAGGTTTTACTTAATTGTGGTGCTTTAATTATAATTAAATTGCTAATTTTTGAGATATCATCAGAAATAGTAGTACTGGCCTGACAGTTAAAAACAGGAAGAGCAATAGCAGGTATACCATGTACAACAGCATGTTCTCCAGAGAGAATAATCTTTCCTATTGCTTTTTCTGTAAGCATTATTTTGCAGAATAAATTTCCAGCAGTTCTCTTGCCTTGTCAACCTTGATATCTTTAAGTTTTACCAGTTCACCGGCAATGATATTAACCAAATCGCCAGAAGCACCGGCAGTTACAGCGACACTCCTGGCATGAAGAGCCATATGTCCCTTTTGGATTCCATCGGTAGCTAAAGCTTTCAAGGCTGAAAAATTTTGTGCTAAGCCCACAGAAACAATAACTTCAGCTAATTCGCTGGCACTTTTTGCTCCTAAAAACTTTAGGCCAATCTGAGCCATCGGATGCAGATTTATTGAGCCTCCGGTTATTCCAACCGCCATTGGTAATTCAAGAGATCCAACAAGATTCCCGGCATAATCTTTGACCCAATCGGTCATAGGAAGATATTTACCTGTTCGGGCAGCATAAGCATGTGCTCCTGCCTCAATTGATCTCCAGTCATTCCCAGTTACTATTACCACAGGGTCTATGCCATTCATTACCCCTTTATTGTGAGTAGTTGCCCGGTAAGGGGCAAGATAGGCAAAAGCCTGAGCCAGCAAAATTCCTTCTATTACATCTACCCCTTTATAATCATCTGTATCCAGAAGTTCCGGAGGAATTATCACTTTTGTACGAGCAAGTCTTTTATCGGCAAGGTTAGAAAGAATTCGTAAATATATTTTACCAGCCGTAATTTCCTCTACCAGCCCAGATACTCCCTCAAGCATAGTGTTTATTGCATTTGCTCCCATTGCGTCCTGGGTATCTATCAATAAATGAACAACAAGCATTTTTATATAAGGATAGGTGTCCGTATTTCCAAGAATCCTCACTTCAATATTTTTTGCTCCGCCACCACGCTCATGCATTTTTGGTTGAATTTTATTAGCCATAGAAATAATTTCATTTTTTCTTTCTATGATATTTTTTTGGGCCTGTTCAAAATCTTCACAATTTACAACCTGAAGCTGACCAATCATAATTGGCTCATCACTACTGGTTATAAATCCTCCTGCTTCTCTGATAATTTTTGCGGCAGAGCTTGCTGCTGCTATCACAGAAGGCTCTTCAACAGCCATCGGAATAATATAATCTTTATTATTTATCAGAAAGTTCAGACCCAGACCTATTGGTAAACTAAAAATCCCTACTACATTTTCAATCATTTTATCAGCCTGCTCCAGAGTTAATGCACCCTGAGAACTGAGAGCCTTTACTTCTTTTGGACTAAGACTAAAGTTATCAGCAAGTTTTTCAAGCCTTTCAGTTAAAGAAAGCTTATAAAATCCAGGCATCCGTGAACTTTTCCTTACCATTTATCTTGCACATTAAACCTAATGGTTATAAAGTGCTTGCCTCCTTTCCACAACAATTTTTAAAACTCAATAAAAAACTAACTATTTTATTTTAACAGATTGAGCCTTAACATTCTTACACATAAGTGCATACTGTTAGAGCACTCAGGACCATAAAAAGATATAACTACAGATGTTAACAGATTTTTAATGATTAACACAGATGAGAAGTAAGTCAAAATTTAGAATTTAATTTTTTATAATAATCTGTGTTAGTCTGAGTTTTTATCTGAGCTATCTGTGGTAAATTTAATAACGAATTAAAAATCAGGATCAATATTCCTTTTACCTCTGGAAATTTTTTTGCTAGCCTCTTTTTTCTTTTTTTCTATTCTTTTGTTAACTGAGGAAAAAGAAGGTTTAGTTGGTTTACGGGGTTTCTGCACAGTAAAACATTTTTTTAATAATTGATAGAATTTTTTGACACAGATATCTTTATTTAATAACTGACTTCTTTCTGTCTGGCAAATAATTTGGATATAACCTTCAGAATTTATTTTATTAAAAGCTTTTTCCTTAATAATATTTTTTTCTTCTTCTGTTAATAACTGTGAGCTATCCAAATGAAAACGTAATTCCACCTTTGATGAAACTTTATTCACATTTTGCCCACCTGCACCACCACTTCTGGAAGTCAGGAAAAAAAATTCCTTTGAAAAATCATTTGTGATCAATTTATTTAAATATACTTTTTTACTAAGATGAATATATATTATATTTTACAGATAAATTTTAACCTGTATTTCTCACAAAAAAAATATAACCACAGATAAAAACAGATGAAATAAAGATGTACGCAGATGTAAATAAAATATTAATTTTTTATATAATTCTTATCTGTGTTAATCAGTATCTTTATCTGAGTACATCTGTGGTAAAAATTATGAGATATCCCGGTTAACTATGATTTTATCTATTCTGTTAATTTATTATAATGTGAAAAATGAGCAAACAAAAAGAAAATACTGAAGATATTACTGGTGACTATAAAAAAATAAGTGCAGCCTTCTTAACTAAACACGGGTATTTTAATGGAAATTATATCGGAAGTTTAATCTGGACTATTAATAATGTCGCGGTTGATAGTGTAGAAATAAGAAGTGATACTCTATTTGCTGAAAGACCATTTATCCAATTAGTATACAGTCAAAAAACACCCGACTCTGAAGAAATAACTAATTATAATTATAAAATTTATCTGGAAAAAGTTTATAGTAATATTTTTCCTGACAAATATTTTTATTATTTCACATGTCCTTTGACAGGTAAAAGAACTTCTGTTTTGTACAAATCGCCATCAGGAAATATGTTTTTACACCATGATGCACATCAGGTTTTTTCAGGAAACAACCTAATTACAGCCAGCTTTCGCAATCTTGAAAACAGGTTTGGCCTAGAGCTTGAATATAAAATAATTAAATTAAAAAGTAAATTACAGGAAAAACTTAAAAGTAACCATAAAAAAGTGCCTTTAAAATTAATTGAGCGGGTTCGGGAATTAGAGGCAAGGGTAAATAAATTATATGTTGTTACTGACTTTGAGGATGATGACTAACCTGTATTTCTCACAAAAAAGATAAAACCACAGATAAAAACAGATGAAATAAAGATGTACGCAGATGTAAATAAAATATTGATTTTTTAATTTTTTTATCTAATTCTTATCTGTGTTAATCTATGTCTTTATCTGAGACATCTGTGACCAACGGGAATCCTGGATGATATACTAATTTATCATCCATGGGTGGTAAAAATTATGAAATATACCGGCTAAATGATTCCGTATAAAAAAAACTCTACCGGAGATCGTGATATAATTATTTACTAAACAAAAAATCCTCCCTAAAAAGAGGATTTAGAGGATGATTAAAAATTGAGTTTAGAAATATATTAGAGAATATTTAAGAGGACTAAACATGAGTAAGAAATCAGTAAGAGTTGCTGTCACAGGCGCAGCAGGACAAATTGGTTATTCGTTATTATTCAGAATAGCTGCTGGTGATGTATTTGGCGCAGATACAGATGTTCATCTTAATCTGCTTGAACTTGAAGCAGCAATGTCTGCTCTTGAAGGGGTAAAAATGGAACTTGATGATTGTGCTTTTCCAAATCTTGCCTCTGTTACAATCACATCTGATACAGCAACAGCCTTTAAAGATGTAAACTGGGCTTTACTTGTAGGCTCAGTTCCCAGAAAAGCAGGAATGGAAAGAAAAGATCTGCTGAATATAAATGGCGGGATTTTTACAAAACAGGGTAAAGCTTTGGATGAGAATGCTGCGGCTGACTGTAAAGTTCTGGTAGTTGGCAACCCATGTAACACAAATGCTTTAATTGCCAAAAGCGTATGTAAAAGAATCCCTGCCAAAAACTTTTTCGCAATGACCATGCTTGATCAAAAAAGAGCTGTCTCCCAACTTGCCGAAAAAGCTGGTGTCCACAGCAGTAATGTAAAAAATGTAGCGATATGGGGAAATCACTCATCGACCCAATACCCTGATTTTTATAACGCTCAGATAAACAGTAACCATGCATCTGAAGTAATTTCTGATGAAGGATGGCTTCAGGAAGATTTTATAAAAATTGTTCAACAACGTGGAGCAGCAATAATTAAAGCAAGAGGGCTTTCATCAGCTGCGTCTGCCGCCAATGCTGCGATTGAAACAGTTAAAAATATAATTAACCCAACGCCTGAAGGAGAATGGTTTTCAGTAGCAGTTGAATCAGATGGCAGCTATGATATTCCTGAAGGACTGATGTTTGGATATCCTGTACGCTCAGACGGACAAAACTGGCAAATTGTTCAGGGATTGCATCATAATGTATTTGCTAAATCCAAAATTGAAGCAACTCTTAACGAATTACTTGAAGAAAAAGACGCTGTTAAGGAGCTTTTAGGTTAATTATTGCAAACAAAAGTAAAGTAATATTTTTAAAAGGAGTAATCTCCAGAGATTTACGGGATTGCTCCTTTTTAAATTAATCAGGCAAATTTTTTTATCACATATATTTAAAACTTGTTTTGTATATAATTTGTTTATAGTCTTGCCCTGATTGGTAGGTGTAACTGTTTTTTTGGAAATTCATTCTTTCTGAAAATTCAAAATGTTATTTAATGTTGATAAGGAATTCTTTTAAGTTTAATGGAGCTTAAAAATAATAAAATAAACAATAGAAAAAAGAAGGATACAGGCAAAAAAAAGCTTTATAGAATTCTTGCAGGTTCAATGATTATAGTTGGCTCTTCTGTGCTTGGTATAATGGCTTCTACATTTAGTAATGTAATTGACTCATTTAATCTTAATTCTGACAAAAAAATTTCTTTTGGCTCTATCCAGGGAATAAAAGATGCTGTTGGCAGTTTAAAGGAAATGTCAAAGCCAATAGATCAGGAAATGAATGTTTTACTACTTGGCAGTGATGTAAGCTATAGTAGAGGCCGAGCAATAAATGAAGGTCCAACAAGATCAGATACAATGATGTTTGCTCATGTAGATCCTATACATGAAAATGTTAATGTTATTTCTATACCAAGAGATACAAGAGTTTTAATCCCAGAACACCGATATTATGACAAAATAAACTCAGCTTTTGCCTATGGTGGAGAAAGGCTGGCACGGAGAACAGTTGCCAATCTGATTGGAGTACCTGTTCATCACTATGTTGTCTTAAAAGTACATGGACTGATGAATATTGTCGATATTCTTGGTGGTATTGAGGTAGATGTTGAAAAAGAGATGCATTATCTGGATCGCACAGCCAAGCTTGATATCAATCTGCATAAAGGGCGACAATTATTAAACGGGTCTCAGGCACATGGTTATGTCCGTTTTCGTCATGATGAAATTGGAGATATCGGCAGGGTCCAAAGACAGCAAAAATTTATTAATGCTGTAATCGATAAGTTACTTAACCCGGCAACTATAGTCAAAATACCGGAGTTAGTAAATGAAGTGATGAAAAATATAGAAACTGATATGTCTACCACTGATCTTATAAGATTAGGTAATTATTTGAAAAGCCTGAGAAAAGAGCAGATTAAAATGGTTATGTTACCAGGAAGATTTGGTAATATAGGAGGAGCAAGCTATTGGCTGATTGATGAGCTTTTAACCAAAAGTGTCATCACAGAAATGTTTCCTTCTTCCATATATGCAGATAAAACTGAGCAAACTACACCTAACCCTGCTCAGAGTGGTCAGCCTGAACAGGCTCAGCTTATTGATAAGCGTAAATACCGGATAACAGTTTTAAATGGGACTGAAGAACCAAGATTGGCAGCAAAAGCAGCAAGAATACTCAGGGAAAATGGCTGGTCTGTCTGGTCTGTGAGTGAATCAAAAAACCATTTAACCAAAACTCAGGTAATATTACAAACCGGAAAAACAAGGCCACTTGATGCTCTAAAAGAAGCTCTTGGTATTGATGTTGATATTGTAAATGCCAGTGTAGGAGATATTTATACCGATTATACAATAATAATAGGCACTGATTTTTCATCTTATCTCAAACAAAAACAGGATTCGCTGGAAATTGGAGCAAAAAAGTTTGATTAATTACACCAGAATTGCTTATAGTTTTTGACTAAATCGTAATAGCTGCTATAGTTCATATACCACTTGATTAAACCTTGATATTTTAATAGTTAAATAACTAAGAATAATTTGTTATATTAAAAGGAGAATGTAATGTCATTAAAAAAAGCCTGTATTGCAACCTTGGCAATAATACCTGTCATATTTTCATGCACACTTCCACTACCAGGTAATAAAGCAGTTACCAGTGCATCATTATCAACAAAAGCAGATGCCGTTAAATATTTTGAATGTGCCTTAAATAACCCAAAACTTACTGAAGAGCAAAAAACTGCTATTAGAACAACGGTTATTACACAACTTAATTTAATACCGGATGCTACCTGGGAAAAAGCAAAAGTTCAGTTTGAAGCTTTTGCAAAAACCTTCGATTGTAATACCGTATCCTCACCAACACCATCTTCCAGTACTTCTGCATCTGGTTCTTCAGCTTCACCAGCAGCAGTTACTTCTCCTTCAACATCAAGTAGTGATGTTACTCTTACCTCAAAAGAAGAATATATAAAATGGCTTACATGTATTTATGAAGCCCTTAAAATTGAAATTAATAAAAACAGCAAAGAATCACCAAATATAGTTTTAATTGGAATAGAAGTTTCATCTGAATTAAATGCCACCAGGTTTTTGGATGATAAAACATTTGTTCAGCAAAAAACACGTTTTGAAACTCTTATTTCCAAATACAAAAAATACTGCCCTGATCCTAAAGCAGCTCCAACACCAGTTCCAAGCGCAGCAGCAATAAAAGTAGTTACAGGTGTTTCCGAATACTCATGTGATGCTGAAAAATCTTTAAAGTCAGCAAATGGTGCCTCTGTTAAACTAAACTTTGTTAATAATTCAGGAAGTACTGCAAAAGTTTACTGGTTGGATTCTTCAGGAAAACGAAAAGTATATGATGCTTCGCTCGCAAATAAGGGAACATATTCAATAAATACATTTATTACACATCCCTGGGTTATTACAGATGCGAAAGATAACTGTTTAAAAATATATGTAGCATCAGAGGCAACAGCCAATAATGCAAAGATAAATTTTTAAAGCTTCATTTCTCTTAAAAGCTCAAAAAGTCTGTCGGGATAATTTGTAATTATCCCGTCTACACCTATTTTTATAAATTTTTTCATTTCCCTTTTTTGATTGATTGTATAAACATTTATTTTAAAATCATCTTTTTTAGTTGTTAAAAGCGTTTTTTTGTTTAAAAACCGTTTACCTGGATGAAAAGCATCAATTAAGTTTTCTCCGGCAATTTTTAAAAGTAATTTTTTTATTCTGAACCGGTAAAGTAGGGCAGTAGAAATATTGGGGTTCAATTCTTTGATCCTTTTTAAAGCCAGGAGATTATAGGAAGAGATTATTACTTCAGAGCTAATGTCATATTTTTCTATCAGCTTAACAAGCTTTTCTTCTATCCCACCCTTTTTTTTATATGAATTAATGGCATCAGCTTTAATCTCAATATTTACCATAATCTTACCTTTAGTAAGAATAAGCACTTCTTCAAGTGTAGGAATTCTTTCTCCGGTAAACTCCGGTTTAAACCATGAGCCAGCATCTAATTCCTTTAGCTCCCATAATAAAAGATCTTTTACTTTTCCTTTGGTTTTTGTTGTCCTTTTCAGATTTTTATCATGAAATACGACAATTTCACCATCTTTTGAAAGAAAAATATCCAGCTCAATCATATCAGCCCCGGCTTCAATTGCTTTTTTAAAAGCGGA
>CAYRDV010000047.1:0-22579 GCA_964422885.1 uncultured Candidatus Sericytochromatia bacterium | reverse complement strand
AAGCTGATGTTTCAGGAGCAGGTGAACCGGATGCCGAAGGTGAAACTGAAGGTAAAGGAACGATTGTACCAGGATCATCCGGTTTATTTGGATCTTTACGAATCAGAATACAGCCTGACTCAGCAATAGATAACTCAATTGTTGGGGTTAGAGGAGTGTCAGGTTCAATTTCAATTTTGCATTTTTCCCCATCTTCAGTCTTCTCACCAACAGGTACTAAAACTACTTCTACATGGTTTAACTTTTGGGCAAGAACATCAATTTCGCCTTTTCCGGTTGCCAGGAGGACACCCTCTTTATCAACAGCATTCGCCAGAACAACTTTTTTACCCTGAGGAACATTGTTTAAATATTTAGTATTTAACTCTTTTGTCAGTTTAAAGGCAAGTGGGCTACCAGTTTCGATACCATCCCCGCTGACACTGACGATAATTGAATAGGTATTTTCAGGTATCGCTTTTAATTTAAAACCGCTACCCGGAAATTTTACACTTGCTGACAGATAACCATTTCCGGTATTATAATTAAAAAAATCAGCTGAACATGCAGACAAATTTAGTAAAACTAATCCAAGAAAAAATTTTTTTATCATAAGTTTGATTCTTTCTCTTAAAATATTAATGAATCATGAAAAATAATTAGTACTTTTTCCAGGTCCCTACTATATAGAAATTCTATTACAAAATAAAAGTTATGTAAACAAAATAATATTACCCTGATTTTAATATAATCATAGAAGGAATTATTAATTTTGGGAATGAATTAAATCACACTAAAAGAATTATTTTAATTCTGAGACTTTTATTTCTTTAGTCCAGAGAGATTTACCATCTTTGTTATAGATAGTAAAATTAAGCTTTCTTTCTTTTCTGGGACCAGTTACTTCGATCATCCCGAAGTTATATTCAACAACAAGAGTATCAGGTACTCTCAGATAATTGTTTTCTGATTTGGAAGAATCGTATGGTTTGGCAGTTAGCGGTGATACGGTAAAATCATATAAAGGATAAGTATCTTTTCTTTCAAGCTTTGATAACTCAGTCTGATGTCTGTCACCAGTTAAAAATAAGACACCTTTGATATTTTCTTTTTCAATTGCACCCAGAATTTTATCTTTTTCTTCGGGATATTGTGAATAGTCCTCAATATGTGTTCCTGTAGCAGGATTAACAACCTGACCACCAATAACAACAACCTTAAACGTGGCCTGACTGCTAACAAGACTATCAATCAGCCATTGAACCTGAGGTTCACCAAGCATTGTCCTGTCACCGGTTTTTCTTTTGTTGGGAGTGCGATAATACCGATTATCAACTAAAAAAAACTCAACATCGGCCCATTCAAATTTTGTATAACCACCAGGATTTTCTTTGGTTCCAAATGTTGGGTTTCCCCAAAACTTTTTGAACGCAGCAAATGAATCATTTTTACCCCGATAACTTCTGTCACTGTCATTTGGCCCAAAATCATGATCATCAAGAATCGCATAATTATGGACAGAAGCCAGTAACGGCTGTATTTCAGCGGCTGAACGGGTATGAGTATATCTGTGAAAAATTCCGGTTCTCGTATTCCAGTCTGCTTCTCTAAGGTAAACATTATCACCTATCCAGAGCATGACATCTGGATGCTTATTATATAAACTGGTCATAATTTCCAGACTACCACCAAAAGGAGTGCCGGGACGGTCCACTTCCGGTTCATTGACATAAAAGCAACTGCCAAAAGCGACCTTAAAATCAGGTGGTTCAGTTCTCCACTGCCATAGTTTCTGGGATTGAAACTCAAGAGGGTAAGGCCGGTTTATTTTTTTTGAATCTATATAAAGTTCATATCCATATTTTTTTCCTGGTTTAAGCTGATCAGCAACCAGTTTGGCAGTAAAAGCATCTTCTTCAGAAGTTTCGGTTTCTTTGGTCCAGAACTTTTTTGCCGGGTTTTCTTTATCCCAGTACTGAAATTTTACCTTTGCCGTAGCTTTTGTCTGTACCCACAACAAAGCTTCAGTCATTTCTGAATAACCAACCATTGGTCCTGACTGTAACTTGCTGCTATCAGCAAAGGTTATGGCAGGATAGGAAAAACAGATAAATGTACTAAGAGCCAACAAACTAAAAGATTTTAAAACTTTACCTCTAATTTGTTGGAATAGCATTAATTTATCCTTATAAAATAAAATTTAACCGTCGTTACTTACTTCACCGGAGAAAGGAAGTAATGCTGCCTGTCTTGCTCTTTTTATAGCAGTTGTCAGCATCTTCTGGTATCTTCTTGATGTACCGGTTAAGCGACTAGGTAAAATTTTACCGTTGTCAGAAATGAATCTTCTTAACAGTTCAATATCTTTATAATCAATATGTTCAATCTTATTTGTTAAAAAATAACATTTTTTCTTTTTCTTTCTAATGTCCATTTTACTTTTAAAAAGCATTTAAACAACCATCTCCATTAATCACCTACAAATATTTAACTTAATTTTGTTTAATTTCACACAAAAATTAGACTAGGATATTTTACCACAGCTATATTATTAATGAGAAGTGAGGATAAATTTTTATCAGCTTAAACATCTTTTTATTACAAAAAGCTTACCTTATACTAAAGTAATTTTTTTAGATTTCTTTTATGTTTAAGTTACTACAAGTAAAACTTTTGAATATTAAAAAAAACTCTGATGATTGGTATACATTATTTGATTCAGCAAAGTAGAGATGCGGGATATTTACCAGAGTATATAGAAGAAGACGAGAATATTATGGATTTTCTTCCAGTTTTTTTCAGAACAGTAAAAAATGTAAAGCTAACCAAAGAAGAATTATTAAAGCTTGTTGAGGATTTGAAAAAACAATAACTCAATCTTAGCTTATTTTCAGACCCTTTAAATTATATGAATTTTACTGAAGATTTTTATAATCATATTTATTAGGATTACTTTTAAAAATTATTAGAGCAATTTCATTATTTTTTCTTTCAATTTAGATAGGTTATATCTAATTTGTTTACTTAATGCAAGATATAAGTTTTTTAAATAAAAAATAGCTAAAACTTAGAATAAATTAACAAATTGTGTAACATTATTACGTTGACTTTGAAATATCAATTACGTTATAGTTCTTAGTATTAATATAGTATTTTAATCGAAGTAATGAAAGAAGATTTAACTTATAATGAAAGAAGATTTAACTTATATCGATTTATTTGCAGGGTGCGGTGGCTTGTCCTACGGGCTTTTTAAAGCTGGATGGAAAGGTATATTTGCTATAGAAAAAGATAAATATGCTTTTGAAACTTTAAAATATAATTTAATCGAAAATTTAAATCATTTTAAATGGCCAAATTGGCTAACTCAAGAAAAACATGACATTACAGAAATATTGAAAGAGCATAAAAAAGAATTAGAAGCCTTGAGAGGCTCCGTAACAATGGTGGCAGGTGGCCCTCCTTGTCAAGGCTTCTCTTTAGCTGGAGACAGAGATGAAAATGATGCAAGAAATAGTTTAGTAGACTCTTACATAAATTTTATAAGTATTGTCGAGCCTAAAGTCATTTTTTTTGAAAACGTTAAAGGATTTACTATTAATTTTAAGAAAAAAGGTGCTTCTAAAGGTAAAAATTACTCCGAATATGTAATAAAAAAATTAGGGAAAGATTATTATACCGATTATGCTTTATTAGATTTTTCAGAATTTGGTATACCTCAAAGAAGATCTCGGTTTATTTTAGTTGGTCTTCGTAAAAAGATTTTTAAAGAAGAAAGAGTAAAAGAATTTTTTAAAAACCTTAAAGAAAACAAAAAAAAATTTCTAAAGTCTTTAGACTTAAACGAATCTATAACCTTGGAAGAAGCAATTTCAGATTTACTTCAGTCTAATGGCACACTACCCTCTCCAGATACTAGAAGTTTCAATGCTGGAGTTTATGCTAATTCTGAAATACTAAGTAATTATCAAAAAGCATTGAGAGCAAATATAGAAATTAAAGAGCAGCCGGTAGATAGTCACAGGTTTGCCAAACATACAGAAGAGATAGTTGATAGATTTAAATTTGCGATAAATAATAAATTAACATCTGGGAAATATAAAAAACATTTTGGATTAAACAAAACAACTACAAAATTATTAATTGCTGGTGAACCTGCTCCAACATTAACAACTTTGCCTGATGACTGTATTCATTATTGCGAACCAAGAATATTAACTGTTAGAGAATATGCAAGAATTCAATCTTTTCCTGATACATATGAAATAAAAGGTAAATATACAACGGGAAATGATGGAAGAAAAAATGAAGTTCCAAGATATTCTCAAATTGGTAATGCAATACCACCCTTATTTGCGGAGCAAAGCGGAATAGTTTTAAAAGATTTAATTTGCAATGGCTGATAAACTTTATTTCAGAATTAGCTCTGCTTTAAAAAATATTATTGGGCAAGAATTAATAACTGATGATTTTATAGCTGTTTTTGAGCTTGTAAAAAATACATTTGATGCCCATGCTACTGAGGTTAGAGTTATCTTTGAAAAAGATAAACTAATTATCAGAGATAATGGAAAAGGCATGACCATTGATGATATAAAAAATAAATGGCTTCATGTTGCACATTCTGCAAAAAATGAATTAACTGAGGATGATGAAGAAACATTAGAGAAATTACCAAAAGATTACAGGGATAAAATTCATAATCGAAGCTTTTATGCAGGAGCAAAGGGAATTGGCAGGTTTTCCTGTGATAAATTAGGAAAAGAACTTGTTCTACTTACAAAAAAAGCAGGCTCAAGCCTGGAAAAAATCACAGTAAAATGGACTGATTTTGAAGAAGATTTTAACAAACAGTTTATTGATATACCGATAAGCCATGAAAAACTGAATGGTAGTAAATTTCATTATGAAAATGGTACTGAATTAATAATTTCAAAACTGTCATCAAATTGGAGTCGGGAAAAAAAATTAGAATTAAAACATTCTCTGGAAAAGTTAATTAATCCCTTTAGTGAGATAAATTCTAAAACAAATGAAGATAAGAACAAAGATAAACTGGAAAGTAGCCAATTACATTCTAAAAAGCTCCAGAATTTTAATATATATATTGAGTCTGAAGAGGACAAACCCAAGGATAACACAGAAAAGGAAGCTAGGAATAAAGTTAATGGAGTAGTAAAAAACAAAGTTTTTGAAAAAATTAGTAAAAAAACCACCACAATTGAAACAACATTTTCTGAGGACGGTAAATTTATCTATACTGAACTTACGGATAGGGGAGATTTAATTTATAAAATAAAGGAAGAAAATACTCAGAATCTACTTTCAGATATAAAGTTTACGTTATTTTACCTGAACCGTAGTGCAAAAGATACATTCAAAAAATATATGGGAATAAATTCTGTTGACTTTGGCTCAGTTTTTTTATTTAAAAATGGTTTTAGGGTCTATCCATTTGGAGATGAACAGGAAGATTTGCTTGGAATAGATAGAAGGCATCAACAGGGTTTTAGAAGATATTTAGGAACCAGGAATATTATTGGTAGTATTGAGATTTATGGTAATAACAAAGATTTTAAGGAAACAAGCAGCCGGGATGGAGGATTGATTAAAACTGAAAGCTACGAACAGATGGTTCAGGCCTTCTTTGATTTTTGCCTTAAAAGATTGGAGCGTTATGTTGTTGAAGTACAATGGATAATTGAAGAAGATAAATTTAAAGGTGATACCTCACTTTTAAATAATCTTAAATCCAAAGAAGCTTTTGTAAAAATTGTTTCAACGCTTGTAGATACAAAGCATTTAGAATTAATTAAAGTTAATAGCAGCCTTTTAGATATAGTTGAAGAAAAAACGGAAAGTGCCCAGCCCACTTTCTTAAAAGATTTATCTAAGATAGTCAAGGCAACCACAAAAAACAAAGAACTAAACGCCAAACTTAGTAATATCTTTGATGAAACAGGTAAAAAGTTTAAAACTCTGGTGAAACAAAGGGAAAATGCCGAAGCTAAAGCGGCAAAAGAAAAGGCAGAAAAAGAGGCTGCTGAGAAAAAAGCTAAAGAAGCTCAAGTGCAAAAAGAACAAGCAGAAAAAAAGGCTAAAGATGCTGAGTATGCAAAAAAAGAGGCTGAACAAAAAGCAAAGGATGAACAACAAAAAAGGAAAGATGCTGAATTAAAGGCACGAGAAGAGAAAATTAAAGCACAAACCGAAGCTGAAAATAGAAAAAAGGCTGAAGAAAAGGCAAACGAACTTGAAAAGCAAAATAAACAAAAAGAAGGCCAGATACTTTTTTTAAAATCGATTAATACTCAAGAACTGGATAATGTCATAAGCCTTCACCATCAAATTGGCATTAGTTCTAATACTATTGATAACTATTTATATGCATTAAATAAAAAATTACAGAAGGGGACAGCTGTAACCCCTAATGAACTTAGCCAGCTTTTAGAAAAAGTTGGGTTTGAAAATAAAAAAATTCTTTCAATTTCCAGATTTGCTACTAAAGCTAATTTTAACCTTCAATCACAGGAAATTAAGGCTGATTTAATTTCATTTATCCAGCAATATATTGAAAATGTTTATACAGATTTTTTAAGCAATGATATAAAAATTAATTTCTTAAATAAAGATAACCTTAGTTATATTATGACTTTTAAACCAATTGAAATAACTATTATTCTTGATAATATATTAAATAATTCAAAAAAAAATGGAGCCAAAGAATTAACAATTCTAATTTCAAGTAATTCTCCTAAAAATATTACAATTAACTTTTCTAATAATGGAAAAGTATTAGATAAATCCATTAAAAATGTTAATGACATTTTTGAAAAAGGTTTTACCACAACTACAGGCTCTGGGCTTGGCCTTTACCATGTTTCACAAATAGTAAAAGAAATTCATGGAAAAATTGAAGTTATAGAATCCAAGGAGGGATTTAATTTAGGGGTAACAATAGAAAATGCGAATTGATTATTCAATCTTATGGTTTGAGGATGTAGATGCTTGGTATGATTCTATTTATACTTTCGTGGAGGAAATCCTGGAAGAACACGGTTTTAAATTAAAAGTAGCCAAATATAAGGATGATTCTGAACTTGATAAAATTTTAACGGATGCAGAGGATTTTGATTTAATCTTAATGGATTTTAACCTTAAAGATACAAAGGGTGATCAGATAATTGAAAAAATCAGGCATCATCAGCTTTATACCGAAATTATTTTTTATTCGGCTTCCGGAGAACAAGCAGTAAGGCAGGCTCTAATTGAAAGGGGTGCCCTAGATGGTGTTTATTGTGCTAATAGAGCTAATGAAGAATTCGTAGAAAAAGTAAAAAAAGTTATTATGACCACCATAAAAAAAGTTCAGGATTTAAATAACATAAGAGGCTTAGTTATGGCTGAAACCAGTAATTTAGATAATTTATTCAGGGAAATTATTCTTTCATTCTTTGAAAAAGAAAAAGATTTAGATAAAAAAAACAAATTGGCTGCATATATTTACAATATTACAAAAAAATCCTTATCAGATAATTTAAAAAAAATCACAGGTTTTTGTGATAAAAGTGAAACAATAAATTTAGTAAATCATCCTGCCTTTGATTCTTCAAAAAAGCTTAGAAGTATTTGTAAATTAGTTGAAATTTTAGAAATTACAGGTTTTGATAAATTATATGACGTATATAATGACGAAATAATTTCAAAGAGAAATCTTTTTGCCCATGTAACAGAAAATATTATTGAGGGAAAAAAAATATTACAAAGTCATATACCAGGAAAAGACCCCATAGAATTTACTCCTAACTTATGTACAAATACAAGAAATAATCTTCAAAAACATAGAATTGATATTGAATCTTTAAAATCAGTTGTTGACGCTTTAGGGGTATAATAGCTTATACTTTAACTTTCAAAATAGAATACCTATAAAAAATCTACTGAATCAATTCAGTAAGTGTGATATAGGTAACAAAATACTCAGTAAAAATTAAAAAGCATTAAGTTTACTTTTTTTATGGAACTTTTTTATCAATTAACCCGTCTTATAAATAGAAGCTTCTAAAAATTTTAATAACATCATAATTGTAATGTGAGGTATTTTGTATGAAAAAAAATTTAGAGCTTTTGAGTACCAGAATGATGGAAATTGCAGAATCCAGAATAAATGGAACTACTGAACTGCTTATTTCCAGTATTACTGAACCAGTATTTATTGACAGGAACTGTACTGACCAGGAAACAATTTTTAAACTGGCTCGTAATATTAAAGAATATGGCTTGATTAACCCTGTGGTAGTAAGAAAAAAAGGAAAAGATAAGTATGAGAGGATTGCTGGCTACAGAAGGATTGAAGCATTCAAAATGTTAAAACTCGACAAAATTACTGCTGTAGTTTTAGACAATGTAGATGATAAAATGGCAATGATGATCATGCTTTCAGAAAATATGCAGAGAGAAGATCTAAATCCTTATGATGAAGTAAACTCACTGTTACACTTGATATCTATTACTCTTAACATAGCAGAAGATGAGCTAAAAAGCATTCTTTACCGGATTGATAACCATAATACCGGAAAACTTAAAGTATTTACCTTTGACGAACAGGAAATCAAAAAACAAATCGAAGAAATTCTGGATAAAGTTGTAAAATATAAATTCCCTGGTTTTATAAAAAAATTAGCAGTTCTTAAATTAAATCCAATATTAGTAGATGCGATGAAAAAAAATCATCTTGCTTTTACTCATGCTTTACTTTTAAATAAGTTAAAAAAAGAAGATGATCTGAAAGGGCTTCTTAAGGAAACCCTTGAAAACAATACACCTTATAAAGAGCTTGCTGAAAAGGTAAAAATCTTAAATGGTGATGGGCAGTTAGGAGAACCAAACCCATGTGCTGATGTAATTAAAAAGCTGCACCATTTTTACAAAATACCAGAGGGAAAAAGAGCTAAAATTCTGGTAAAAATCGAAGAAATAAAGACATTACTTGCAGGCTAATGTATATTTTAAAAATCTACTGAATCAATTCAGTAGATTTTTTTATTCCTGATAGGTAATAGAGCTAAAATATTTATTCAACTCATCAATAGTTAAAGTAAAAGTGCCATCATTTTTGCCATCATCACCATTTTTAAACCCTGTACCATCCGAGCCTCCTCCATGTGGATTCCTAATCCTGACAGTATCTGCTTTTGCATCAAATGATAAAATTGTATATGAATGATCCGCCATTAGATTTTTTGGTTTATTACCACTATTTACTGTAGAAGCCGCTACAATATTACCTTTACCCAATGCTTTCGCTAATTTTTCTCTGGTAGTATTTTTGGAAGTAAAGGTAAAAATATCACTATCAGTACTACTACCTGTAAGTAATTCAATAGCATAGTTGGTTGAATTGCTAAAAACCCCTTTATCATTATCAATCATGTCATAGGGATTTTTCTTACTAATCGCAGAATGTTGATTGTCATAATAGGCAAACGCTTTTTCAATAACAGGAACCCAGATGCAAAAAGCATCACCTTTTCTGGCATATTTTTCAACTTCATCATTAGTTGGTTTAGGGATAGTGATAGCTTTTTTTGCACCAGGAAATTTAACTGTATAAAATTTCCCATCATCACTGGGTGTAATCATTTTCATAATTTTTTCAGGATGTTTGGCAACAAGTCCTGCCAACGGAGCCATAAAATAGCAGTCACCGATTTTACCCTGGGTTACATTATCGGCATTAAGGCCTGAATATTTGCCATTTGATTCAGGTACACCATATAGCTCAAGCATTAATAGTTTTTTATTCGCTTCTTTTTCAAATTTTTGATAAATATCAGCAGGTAATACTTTTTTTGCTTCCTGCAATCCTCTTTCCATATGACCTTTACTAAGATAAAAATCAAGTTTGTCATGTGTTTCTTTGATGAAATTTCCTGTTAGTTGTGATGCTTTTTTACCAAGTTTATCTGATAAATCTTTATATGTATTTTCAGCCAGAAGAGGTTTAAATTTTTCCAGTCTGGATTTTGTTTCAGGTGCTGCATAAATATTTTTTAGTGAATCTATATCTTTATTAAATAATTCTTCTGCTTTTTTACTGAGTTTATCTGGTAGCTTTGTTTCCGGAAAATCCTTTTTTAATTCAGAGACATTTTTTCCAAGTTCTTCAAGCTCAAAAAACATAATTGAAGTATCTATGTTTTTGCCAATCATATTTTCTGATTTTTTATTAAAGTTTTCTTTAATAGCTGAAGTATCAGTTAAAGAAGTTAATGATGCTATTTTTGGTTTTATTTTAGTAAAATCATCCAGATATTGGGCTTCATTTACTTTATTATTGAGAAAAAATACTGTCCTTTTGGCAAGATTACTTTCCATTTCTTTAAATCTGGAATCCTCAGAGATGTTTGGGAAATAAGTTTTTATCAGTTCGATTTGATTTTTTATTTCTTCACAATTTTCCAGGTTATGAGATTTATTTATATTAGTAGCAAGGTATTCTTTTAAAAGGAAAAAACTTTTTGCACCAAAATTACCGTTGGCAGTAACATCTCCTACTAGTTTCTGTAATGATGCTACATTATTCGCTTTTTTGGAAAAAATGCTTGTCAGAAGCAAACTGGCTGCTTCATTTATGACAGGCGGATTAGACCCTGGTTTTTCTGAAAAAACATTTTTAAAATTTTCTATATTATCTTTGGTATATCCATCCCAATTATTTATTTTTAAGGGAGGAATATCAGCTTTTGTTGGTTGGACATCATCTTCCAGATCAACACTAAGAGAGTATTCAGTAAGAGATTTACCGGATTTAAGGGTTTTTAAATCAGCTGTTTTTTCTTCTACACTAAAACTAATATTTGAGTTATTACTGGACAACCTCTCTGCAATGTCTTTATCTCTTTCGGTATGAACATTTTGTTTTAGCTCTGTTAGTTCTTTTTTATTGATTACTTTATCTTTGGCAGCATCTTTCAGGGTTTTATTAAATTCTTTACTTACTGAAAAATCAGCATTATTGTCATAAAGTCTTAGCATTAATTTACACACTAATAAAATGTTTTTATACTTCTATGTTTATAGTATTTAAATATTTTGACTTGCTTTTTATCAACTGTTAACCTGTATTTCTAATAGAAATGTAATAAAAAGATATAACTACAGATGAAACAGATGAAATCAAGATATACACAGATGAAAAATAATTTTAAATTTTTTATCTCATTCTTATCTGTATTAATCGGTGTCTTTATCTGAGTAATCTGTGGTAAATTATTATGAGATATTCAGACTCGTATGATGTTTGATACTTTAATATTTCAAGATTAATTACTGATGAAAACATTTTTGCTTAAATATTTGACATGTCCTATATGTCAGGATGACAGAGATTTTAACCTTGAAGTTAATCTGGAAAAAGGTGACGAAATAATTTCCGGTAAACTAACCTGTCCTCAGGAACACATTTTTCATATTGTTGATTCCGTTCCGGTAATGCTTGCCGGAAAAGAAGAAGCTGATTCAAAAAAGGCTTTTTCTGAGCAGTGGCAGTTTAGATATGCTGGTAAATTTGAAAAGGAGAACCGGGTTTTCTGGCTGGAAAACTCGGCTTCTATCAAATATCTGGGAGATAAAGTTTCCAATGAATTTAAAAAAGATGACTTAGTTCTTGATGCTGGTTGCGGTAGTGGTGAAAAAGCCCGACTAATAGCCCAAACCTATCCTCAGATACATATGATTGCGATGGATTTTAGTAATACTATCGGGCAGTTTGCCAGAAAATCCGAAGGAGTAAAAAATTTACATATTCTTCAGGGTGATGTTTCTAATCCGCCTTTTAAAAAACATATTTTTAACACCATTATTTCTATTGGTGTTGTCCATCATACCCCTGATACCTATACCGCTTTCAGAAGTCTGGCAAGGCTGGTAGCAAAAGGAGGTCAATTTATTACCTGGATTTATCCCCATTATTCAGAAAGTCCGGCTTTTCAAAAACTCTATTATATAATCAGGGATATTTTATTCCTTGGCCAGGGTTATAAAATACCTGCCAAAACACGATTATATCTGTTAAAAGTCCTCTGTATACCAGCTCTTTTGTTTTCGCCAGTTTATCTGTTTTCAAAATTTATCAATAAAGAACTATTAAAAGGGATGGATCTTTTAGATTTTTATAATGGCTTTGTCTTTATGGTTTATGATGACATCTCGCCAAAATTCCAGTACCGGCACAAAACAGAAGAAGTCTTTGGTTGGTATCGGGAAAATGATCTGGGAAATGTCAAAGAATTTGATAAAGGTTTTTTTGTTGGCTTTTAACCAAAAAATATAAACCACAGATGAAAAACAGATGGATACAAATTTTCACAGATATAAAATAATTATTAATGTGGAATTGGAAAATAGCTTTTTAATTTATAATTATATATCCTCATCTGTGTTAATCTACATCTTTATCTGAGCAATCTGTGGTAAAAAATCTTCTGTTTACCTTTCTTTCTGGTACATAAAGATATTACCCTTTTTAATCAGTTCAAACTTTGTCTGCATATCATTAAGATTCTCAGTATTGCTTATAATAAAGTATCCATCAGGATTTAAACAATTATAAAAAGATTCTACAAGTGACCTCTTAAAATCTTTACTAAAATAAATCATCACATTTCTACAAAAAATCAGGTCATATTTATCATATGGTGATAAGGTTGAAAACTCAAAAAGATTTGCCAGCTTAAACTTTACCAGGCTTTTTATATTTTCCTTTAATTTATAACTATCTTCAGACGAAATAAAATATTTCTGGAGATAAAGGGGATCCATTGCTCTAAAAGCCAGTGATATTTTTCTGTAATTACCGCTTTGAGCTGTATCCAGTGCTTTCTGACTGATATCAAGTCCAAGAATGCTTAGACTTTGCTCAGGGTTTGTGAATGACTCATTAAGAGTCATTGCAATTGAATATGGCTCTTCCCCGGTAGAACACCCGGCACTTAAAATTTTTATCACTCTGTTTGGGCGTGTTTTTAACATTTCAGGTAAAATATAATCTTTTATGGCAAGTAAATGCTCTTTTTCCCGGAAAAAATAAGTTTCATTTACCGTTAAAACATTATAAAGCTGCTGAATTTCTTCTTTTGTTGAATTATATTTTAGTAAGTAATAATATTCCTTAAAATTTTTTAAAGCATTTTTTTCAAGCCTTTTTAAAAGTTTTTGCTGAAAAATATATTTTTGTTTTTCGTTATAAAAAATACCACATTTTTGAGTAATAAAATCTCTTAAAAGCCTGAATTCTTCATCTGTCATAAGTTCCATATCTGCCACCCTAAGAGATTAACAACGATTTTGCCGTCTGCACTACCAGTGAGTCGACATCATGGTTCGCTGCCCACATAATAGCCCAGATTGCTCTCTGATCATGATTAAAATTATTTAAGGCAAGAACGGCCTGTTTACGAACATAAGCTGAAGAATCGCTGGAAGCTAGTTTAACTAATATTTGCATACTTTTATCATCACTAATTCTGGATAAGATCGAAACAATATTTGCCCTTATATCAGAATCATCATTTTCCAGTGCTTTCTGTAAAAAAGGAATAACTATTTTACCAAGTTTTGAAAGAATATCAAGTGTATTTTCTCTAAGTGAAGATTCAGTAGTAAAATTTATCAGAAGTGGCAAAGTATCCTTTGAATTATTAAGATTTCCTAATGAAAATAATATTTCTTTATCAACAAGATATTCGTTTTCCTGAGCAAGCATTCTTAAAAGTAACTCAAAGGCTTCATCTGTATTTAGCTTTCCAAGAGTTGTCGCAATTGCTTTTCTAACCACCCAGTTGGGGTTTTCTATTTGTTTTTCCAGTAAATTTTGAAATATTAATTTTTCATCTTCCTTAATATCCATATTTCCCAAAGCAATAATAGCTGCCTGAGAAATATCTGCATCCTGATTATTCACAAATTCAAGAAGTTTTGTGCTATATTTGCCATCTTTTAAAATACCCAGAGATTCAATTGCCGCAATTTGCACAAATGGTGTTGAATCATTTAATAAACTGGCCAGAGAGTTTATTTTTTCACTGACCTTTTGCTTTCCTAAAGCTTTTGCAGCACAATAACGTACCCAGGGAGCCTGATCATTTAAAACAGATATCAGAGAATCAGTTATTTTTTCACCCCTGTCTTCCAGTGAACGAATTGCTTCTTCCCTAACCTGAGGATGTTTATCGGAAAGAAAATGTAAAAGGGTTTCGGCAGCTTCTTCATCAGGATAATTTTTAAGAGCCTGAGCAATTGTTCTGCGTACTAAATAATTACTGGAATTCATAAACTTAAGCAGTTCTTTGATATCAACCAAAGGTTTTAGGCCTGAGATAATATTAGCAATTAAAATTTTCTGATCATTTGTTTTTAAATCCAGTTTTTTAATCAGTGGTAAAATCCAATCCCTTTCAAAATACTGCAATCCATTGGCAGCAGCATTCTGAACATCTGAAACAGAATCATCAAGTAATTTTAACAGGTCTGTTATGGTACTTTGCTCCTGAATTTTTCCTAAGGCAATAGCTGCTTCCATTCTCACATCCGGTAAAGGGTGTATCAGATGTTTCAGAATTTCTTTTACTGAGCCTTTTACTTTTAGCTGACCAAGTAATCTGATAATAGTTTCCCGGCAGGTTATATCACTAAGCTCTAATACATTTATTAAACTTTGAGGATTTGTTTTGCCAAGATTATATATTGCTTCATCTATTTCCGGGACAAGTTCTGAATTGTATTCTGAAATCAGGATATCCAAAGCTTTGGTTGAATTGGTAAGCCCCAGTAAAAAAATAGCTCCCAGCTTTATCGAATAATCATCCTCATCTTTTAGGCAAATCGTAAGATGATCAAGGATAGTTTGCAAATCATCTTTTAAAGTTTTAAACTGTTCCTGGATAACATGAGTAAAATTTTCCTGACCAATTTTATATTTATCAACCTTTTCTCTTAATTTTTTTATCGCCAGAATTGCCAGATGATGCATCATTAAATCAGGGGCTTTAAGGATTTCCAGAATATATGGCAGGGCGTGTTCATCAGCAATATTGCTGATAGCCTGTAAGACAGGTTGCTTCAACATATCATTTTCAGCAAGCTGCAAAAGTGGGATGACTGCTCTTTCATCTTTTAATTGGCCAAGAGTAAGTATCAGTGGAAATTGTTCCCAGGGATCATCACTTCTTGAATTGAGATAGTGAAGTAAAGGCATAGTCGCATCTTTACTGCCAATTTTTCCAATTGCTTCTGCTGCGGCAAAACGCACATTACTTTCTTCATCAGGTAATAATGCCAGTAATGCCTCAACAGCTTCGGGAGCCCGGATATCACCAAGAATATTTGCAGCATAAAGACGTTGATTACTATTACTATCTCTGGTTTTTTCAATTAAAATGGGAACTACTTTTGGCCCCCATACAGTCATGACTTCAATAGCAGCATTACGTAAGATGGCATTTTCTGAATCTAATAACTCAGAAATTTGTCTGTATAAATCACTATGGTGTATTGATGAAAGTATTTCAATTGCTTTATGACGTTCCCCAAATTTTTCAGATGAAAGGCTTTTTAAGATTTCTGGTTCAATTTTATAGTTTTCGGGCATAATTTTAATTTAAAAGATTATTAATATCTAAGAGAGTTATTAATCTCTCTCCTAAAATACAAATTGCTTCTATAAATGCATAATTTTCACTATCAAAAGATTCAGGAGGTGGTGGTGTAACCTGCTCTACTGGTATACCCAAAACCTGATTCATATTATCAACAATTAAACCAACTTTTCTGTTTTCCTGATTTACCACAATAATTCTGGTATTAATCGTTATTTCATTATCAGAAAAACCCATTCTCAGCCTGAGATTAATAACCGGAATAATATTTCCTCTTAAACTCATCACTCCGGCAACAAAAGGTTTTGTAAGAGGAACCATGGTAATTGGTTGAACCTTAATAATTTCCTGAATATTTTTTATATTTATGGCAAACTCTTCTTTACCAAGGCTAAAGCTTACAATCTGTAAGCTGTCAGCGTTTGAAAGTGAAGAATTGCTTATCATTTGCTTTTGCATAGATTTTTTACTTTTTCTAAATACCAGCTCTTAAATTTTCTATTATAAAGTTATTTTATTAGACAAGAGATTGGTTAATCAACCCCTTACCAAATTGCTCAAATTTTTTGTTTGAATGATTAGAAAGAATTATCGGTATCGTATCAATAATTAATGTCACTCCATCACCAAGCAATGTTGCCCCTGCAATACCACGTACACTGACCAGTGGATCATTTAAAGGCTTAATAACAATTTCCTGCTGGCCGATCAGGCTATCCACCACAAAGCCCACCCTGTTTTCTGCAATACCAACTACAACTATATACAGAAACTTTCTTTCTTTTGATGGATTTTCCAGCTTAATATAGTCCTGGAAATATAAAATGGGTAATACCCGTTCCCTAAGTTTTAAAACTGGCTTATTATTTACCAGCTTTATTTCATCAGGTCTTGCTCTGTAAGATTCAACTACCGAAGAAAGCGGTATGGCAAATGTAAATTCATTAACTTTTACAAGCAAAGCCTGAATAATTGCCAGAGTCAAAGGTAGTTTAATAATAAAGGTGGTTCCATGATTTTCTTTACTTTCGATATCTATTGTTCCCTTTAAGTTAGTGATATTTTTCCTGACAACATCCATCCCAACACCACGACCGGATATTCCGGTAACTTCATTGGCAGTACTGAATCCGGGCTCAAATATCAGGTTGATAATATCATTTTCACTTAATTGCATTTCCGGTGTAATCAGACCTTTTTCCAGGCCTTTTGCTTTAATATTAGAAAGATTCAGACCTCTGCCATTATCTAATATCGTTATTACGATGCTATTACCCTGTTGATAAGCATTAAAATGCAAAATTCCGGTTGGAGATTTACCTTTATTTTTTCTTTCTTTAGGAGATTCGATACCGTGATCTATCGCATTTCTGATAATATGAATCAAAGGGTCGCTTATTTCTTCAATAATTGTCTTATCCAGCTCGGTATCCTCGCCTTCTATTACAAGATCAACCTGTTTCCCCAGTTCTTTGGCAAGATCCCTGACTACTCTGTTAAAACGGTTAAAAACATTTCCTATTGGCAACATTCTTATTCTCATCACTATTTCCTGTAATTCATTGCTGAGTCTGGAAAAAGTATTTATTGTCTCATTAAGATTATCAGCCAGATTATTTATTTTATTTCTGCTGATATCTACATTATCCTTATTTTGCAATAATTCCTGGAACTCACTGCTGATATGTTCAAGCTGAGTTTTACTGATTACCTGTTCGCCAAGAAGAGCAAGGAGAGTATCCAACCTGGTTGTTTCGACTCTTATTGTATCCTGGGAAGCGAGCTTACTTTGCTTCAGCTTGGAAGATATTTCTTTTTCCAGGTTATCAATATTTTCTTCG
Organism: uncultured Candidatus Sericytochromatia bacterium; assembly: GCA_964422885.1. Lineage (GTDB taxonomy): Bacteria > Cyanobacteriota > Sericytochromatia > UBA7694 > JACMQJ01 > CAYRDV01. Next base: position 5,103 of record CAYRDV010000047.1, on the reverse strand, counting down.
GTTATTTTCTCTGTTTCTGGCAGAGTTATTTCAACCTTTAATACTTCTTCTTTTTTGATATAATCTGTAATTTCACTCTTTTTTTCTGTTACCGGAGCTTCGGTTTTTTCCAGGTTTTTGTTTTTGCCAAAATTAATTTTTTCAACCCTGATATCCCTGTTTTTAATAATTTGATAGATATTTTCAGTCTCTTTTTCCGAAGAAAATAAAATATAGATCTCTAAATCAAATATTTCCGGATCAAAATCTTCAAGTGCTGGTATAGAATTTTTATTACAGGAAATATTGATAATTTCGCCCAAAAATTCCAGGTTTATACAGGTTGAAAGATAACTGATATTTTTGTTAAAACAATCCTTATTAAGATACAAGATTATTTCATATATATTCTGCTTATTATTTATTTCCTGAACTAATTTATTTTTCTCAAATTCAGAAAGATTTTTTTGAAAAATGGGAGATAGTTTCTGAATTAATTGATCATCTTTACTGGTTAAGACTTCCGAATTATTATTTTGTTCTTCATTATTGGAAATCTTTTCCAGCTTAACCAGAATAGCTTCTATTGGGACTCCATGATCGGCCCTGGTTTCTTTAATTTTGTCCAGTATTTTTATTAGAAGATCAAGGCCTTCAAAGGAAACATCTATAATCTGAGAGTTTATTTCCTGCTTTTTCTTTCTGATCTTATCCAGAAGATTTTCCCAGAGATGAGTAAAATCAAGGAGGTTGCTAAATTCCAACATTCCTGAAAGGCCTTTTATGGTATGTATTGCCCTAAAAAGGCTATTTATGGATTCTTCATTAAATGATTCTTTAGAATTTAGATTCCTTTCCAGCTCAAGAAGATGGTTTTCTATTGACTCAATATGTTCTTCAGTTTCGATAATAAACTGCCTGATAAATTGCTCATTATCATCAAAGCCATTACTCACAAATAAATTCCTTAATCATTTTCTAAAATTAAAAATTTTGTTACCTGTGTCGCCTCCAAAAGATCATAAATGTGCATTTGAGGAGATTTTAGCGTAAATTCGCCACCTAATTTATTTAAAGCAAATGATGTCGATAGAAAAAGGCCAATACCCGGACTGTCAATAAAATCCATTTCTGAAATATCTACTTTAATTTCTTTTATATCATCAGAAAGTAATTGTAAAACTTCTTCCTTAAAACTAAGGCAGCTCTTAATATCAAATTCGCCATGAATTTTGATTAAAGCATTGTTTTCATCAAGCTTACTGGTATTTATACCCATTACCTGTTGCTACCGTGGAAAGCGCCTCTCATCATCTGTTGTAATTCATTCTGGTTATCACTGTATGCCAGAGCATCTTCCAAAGATATGGTACCTTCCTGATAATGTCTGTATAAGGACATATTCATTGTCTGCATACCATCATAACCACCATCTCTTACTGCTGTATAAAGGGAATCTATTTCATTTTTTAAAATAAAATCTCTGACTGTTGGGGTTGCTACTAATATTTCATGAACAGCGACACGACCAACTCCAGTAGCTCTTGGTACAAGTCTTTGGGCTACGCAGGCACGTAAAGTGTTTCCAACCTGTAATCTAATCTGATTTTGCTCATGAGGAGGAAAGGCATTAACAACACGGTTTATAGTCTGAACAGCATCAGTTGTATGAAGCGTGCTAAGAACAAGGTGGCCCGTTTCTGCCGCTTTTAATGCTGAGAGTATAGTTTCCTGGTCACGCATCTCACCGATTAGTATTATATCAGGATCCTGCCTTAATGCTGCTTTTAGAGCAACAGAAAATGAAGCGGTATCATTATGTAATTCTCTCTGGGTAATAATACTTTTTTTATGACGAAAGACGAATTCTATCGGATCTTCAGCTGTAACTATATGTAAATCCATATTTGTATTAATATGTTCGATCATACCAGCCAGAAGAGTTGACTTACCGCTACCGGTTGGACCTGTTACCAGTATTAGTCCCTGTGATTCCTCAGTCAACTTTTTTAAAACAGCTGGAGCTCCAAGTTTGTCCAGTGGGGTAATTTTCAATGGAATTACCCTGAATACAGCGCCAACATGTCCCTGCTCCTGATAAAGGTTAACTCTGAAACGGGCAAGACCACTTACCATAAAAGAGAAGTCCAGTTCGTGTTTTAATTCAAATTCTTCTCTCTGGCTATTACTGAGAATGCTATATAAAGATTGTTTTGTATCTGATGGGGTTAACGGTCTCATTTCTGTTGGAACTATACGCCCGTCAATCCTTAACATCGGAGGACAGCCTGATTTTATATGAATATCAGAAGCCCTTTTTGTTACAGCAGTTCTTAAAAACTCATCAATATGCATTTAGTAATCCTCCCTGACTAAAATTGAATCTTAGATAACGGTACACCAATATATTGAGATATGGGCTTGATCTGAGGTAATATGGCCTTGATATTCTGCTCGTCAAGAGTATCTATATCCCAGTTTGCCACTTTCTCTCCCCTGGCATTATTAAATACAAAACTGACCTTTAACTGGGACGGGTTAAAGCTATTTTCTTCCGCACCTATTTCTTCATCAATATCATATCTGCTGCCAAACAAGTTTTGAATACTTAATTCGGCAATATGATCAACATTTTTAATATTTATGGTATGGGCTGTCTGAAAAAAGCCAAGATTTATAAAATTCTGACTGGTAAGGACATTTAATTCGCAGCTGTAAAACTGTGGCTTAACCGCCCCACCCGGAAGGGTAATTTCACCGGACTGAAGCAGATAATAGCAGATAATGATTTTTTCATTGGGAACGATTATTTCACTAAGGGTTGTAAAAATAACTTCGGTGATCTTACCAAAATTATTTAATCTTTTGGCAAGTTCAATCAGCTTTTCATGCTTTCTGATTGTAGCCAGCATTTTTTCCTGAGAAGTTTTTTGTTCTGCGCTCATTTTATATATTCCTTTCCATCCATATAAGGCTGTAAAGCTTTTGGTATTTTAATACTTCCATCTTCCTGCTGATGGTTCTCCAGTACAGCAGCCAGAGCTCTTCCGACAGCAACTCCTGAACCGTTAAGAGTATGTGGAAACGCTGTTCCTTTTCCTTCCGGTCTGTACCTAAGCCCCCCTCTGCGTGCCTGAAAATCAGTACAATTACTGCATGAGGAAATTTCCCGGTATTTCCCCTGTGCCGGAAACCAGACCTCAAGATCATATGTTTTTGAACTGTTAAAGCCGATATCACCAGAGCAAAGAGCAACAACCCGGTGAGGTAATTCCAGAAGTTCAAGTACTTTCTCCGCATTTTTAACCATAAGTTCCAACTCGTCAAAAGAAGTTTCCGGTTTTACAATTTTTACAAGCTCTACTTTCTGAAACTGATGTAATCTGATTAGCCCACGGGTATCTTTTCCGGCAGCTCCGGCTTCAGCTCTGAAACAGGCGGTATGGGCAGTAAAATATTTTGGCAGCTCAGATTCTTCCAGAATTTCAGTCCGGTAAATATTTGTCAGGGGTACTTCGGCTGTTGGTATCAGAAAATAATTAGAATTTGAGAGACTAAATAAATCTTCTTCAAATTTTGGCAGATTACCGTTTGCAGTAAGTGTTTCCCTGTTGGAAATAAACGGAGGAAGAACTTCTTCATATCCATGCTGAGTTGTATGCAGATCCAGCATAAAATTAGTTAAAGCCCTTTCAAGCCTGGCTCCCTGCCCTTTCATTATTACAAAACGGGCTCCGGCAAGTTTTGCCGCTCTTTCAAAATCCATTATTCCCAAAGATTTACCAAGATCATCATGAGCTTTTGGTTCAAAGTTAAATTTTGCTGGTTCTCCCCACTTTCTGATTTCAGGGTTATCATTATCATCTGCTCCAAATGGCACACTTTCATGCAGAATGTTAGGAATAGAATACATATATCCGGAAATCTTTTCCTGTAAAGAATTTATTTCTTCTTCAATTGATTTAATATTCTCGCCTATTTCTTTTACTTCTGCCTGAATTGCTGAAGTATCGGTTCCTTCTTTTTTTAATTTTGCAATATTTTGAGAAAAATCATTTCTTTTTTTTCTCAAATCATCAACTTTAACCTGAAGCTCTCTATATGACTTATCAGCACTAATCAAGTCCTGAATATCAATTTTATAGGTCTGTCTCCGGTCTAATGATTCTTTAACAATATCCGGGTTTGTTCTGAGTAGTTTTATATCTAACATAATATTGAAATAGTGTTAAACTAATGTCCTTTCCTGAAAAAATTACCAATTAAATTAATTGAAAAATTGCTTTTTATTTAAGGGTATTTTAACATGAAGAAGTTTTTTTTTACATTCATATTATAAAAATTTGTCATAAGTTTTCAGATAGCCCCTAACCCGAATATCTCACAAAAATATTAAACCACAGATAAAACACAGATGAAGAAAGATTCTCACAGATGTGAAAATTAAAAATATTTTATATTAAATTATTATCTGTGACCTTTGGGAATCCTGGATGATATACTAATTTTTCATCCATGGGTGGTAAAAACTGTGAGAAATATGGGCTAATGAAAAAAGGCACCATAGGTGCCTTAAATTATTTATTTTATTAATTTATGGAGCTCAGATCTAAATTTATCCAGTTACAGAGCCAAGAATAGAACTAACGAGGGCCTGAGCTGCTCCATTTCCGTTAGGAGGTGTAAACTGATCTACAGGATTACCAAAATCATCCGGTTTCTTTTTAGCAGCTTCTTCTTTTTTTCTTGCTGCTTCCTGAGCTTTTTTATTTTCAATCTGTCTTTCCTGTATTCTGTCATCAGCAGGACTATCTTTTGCTCCGCCTATTGGATCTACCATATTGCTACCCCCCCAAAATAATATTAACTTAGTAACTAAATTTTATTATAATAAACTCTGATTCTAATCTAAATAGAGTTAACAAAATAATAATAAAAATTTATCAGAATCGAATCAGAGTTAATTTTCAATTAAAAATTAAAATGGAGGAATGTCATCTTCCAAATCCATAAAATCATCTGCCGGTGCTGATTTTTGTTTTGCTGCTGAACTTACCGGAGCAGGGGATGGTCCTGAACCTGTATCTCCTTTTGAGGAAAGAAGCTGAAAATTACTCCCAAAAA
>CAYRDV010000046.1:0-22713 GCA_964422885.1 uncultured Candidatus Sericytochromatia bacterium | reverse complement strand
AATTACTAAACTTACTAATTTCTCAACACGAAAAATCTTTATTCTGAATTACTGAGTATTTAGTAAAATTTTTGTTTAAAGATTCAATAATGTATGGTTCTATAGTATTTTCAGTAACATTCGGGAAAAAAGCATCAAGTAATAAAATTTCATCATGGGGTGTTTGGGCAATCGCATATCTTTCAATATAACCATTATTTTGCTTATCATAAAAAGTAATAGTGGTATTGGGAGGCATATTTAATCTACCCTGTAAATAACTGGAATTTACAGGGAATGCCTTAATTGTGTTTAAAACAGCATCTGTATAACCTTTTATACGGATAGGTTCAAGCAAACAATAACCAATTGCATTTGTTTTTTCTAAGACATAAATTCCTCTGTAAGAATAAGTTATTTTAGGGAGTTCTAAAATTAATAATTTAAATCCAGTCTTATTTACATCCCGAACTGTTTCAGGTCTTTTTGCATCCCCTATTGAATTAACAATATTTGTTTTATTAAACCCTAAAAACCTATTAAATATTGCATATTTTAGTGGTTTACCAACTTGAATTTGCCCTAAATCCGAATTTTTTTCTCCTAAAGTCCTGTCAAAAGAAATTTCAGGTAAATTTAAAGCATAAGCAATATTACTACTAAAAATAGTTAATAAAGAAGATAAAATTAAAATTTGTTTTATTTTATTCATTAACAATGCAATACTTAATTTAAAAGATTATCTATTTTAAAATCACTATCCATATTGCCATTTAATGCCTGAATAATAGATTTTTCAAGGTTTGTTTCCAATACTTTCGGGTAAAATGCATCCATAAGGAGATATGTATTTTTCGAGGTGTTAAAAATGGCATATCTTTCAATATAAGAACCATTTTCTTTTTCATAAATGTTTAAAGTAGTGCCAACAGGAATAGTTAATTTTCCTTGCAAATAATGTGAATTAGCAGGTAAAGATGTTATTTGTTGAAATACAGATGCATTCATAAAAGTAGTTATTACTAAAGGTTCAAGTAAGCAATAACCTGTAGTTAGATTATCTTCATTTAATGAATATATTCCTTCCTTATAAATCATAGGGTTTAGTATTATATTTCCATTTTCTACAAGAGGGAAAATTCCACTATCAGAAAAAGTAATATATTTTAAATTGTCAGTTATTCCTGTCATCTTACCTTTCAGATTTTTTGGTATAAGTTTGGTTAGAGATTGATTCTTTTGTTCAATATCTGCTTTCTTTATTCCAATTAATCTTTTAAAATACCCTTCATCACCTGCTGGTATATTAAAATTCTCCCCTGTTATTGTAAAAGGTACATTTCCTTCACCAACAATCCTATTAAATTGAATACTTGGATTAGGAAACGCAAAACTTTTTACTGGACTATAAAGAATTGCAAACAAAACAACAAATATAAAACTCTTTTTAAAATTCATATAATAACCTCTTCAATATTATTTATGCCCACAATCGACAATCCATCTATGAAAATTACCATCTTTATTATTGGGCTCTAATTTCAAATTCATTTTAATTTTTTCACCTGCCATATTAATAGTAATATTTTCAGATTTGTTGGGAATAACATTACCATTTGTATCCACTAATTTAGTATAAATATTATCTGTTTTTATACCATTTACAAATAAATTTGAAAAATTACCCTGTGTATTACCGAAAGTTTGTGGCATTTTAGGAACTTCCTTGGGATAAGAAGACCAAATTTTTGCAACGTGTTTTTCACTTATATTAGGTTGATTATAAAAATTTGCTGTTTCCTCTTTTGACCAAGGTGAATATAATATCCCGTTACCTTGGTCAAAACTAACCACTTCAGACAATGAATGTTTATGAGATGGGTGCAACTTCATATATTGTTAAACCTGTTGATTCGGAAAAATTTGTTAAAACGGTATTTCTGGAGCATGTTTCTTCATAAAATATTAGTAATATTAATTTAATAATGAGATGGTTGTTTATATAACTTGAATTTCCAGAAATGATAATAAACCATATCTATTGCTCCCAAAGGGGCAATTGCTGTTATCATAATCAATGGAAGTAAAAGTGGGTAGTTAGATATTTCCAATATATTTTAACCTTTTAAACTTTGAATGAGATTTTTAACTTTATTTTCAATTAAATCTCTGATTTTATTAAATTCTTCAGAAGACATATTCTTGGGATCTGGTATTTGCCAGTCTTCTCTGTGGATTGTTTTAACTAATGGGCATTCATCACCACAACCCATTGTAATTGCATAATCATAAGTAATTTGTGGAATTTCCTGAAGAGATTTTGAGATATGTTTACTTAAGTCATAATCAATCTCTTTCATTGATTCAATTGCTTTTGGGTTTACAATACCTGATGGTTTTGAACCGGAACTATATGCTTCAACAATACCTTTTCCATGTATTTTTGCAAATGCTTCAGCAATCTGACTCCTACATGAGTTCTCTACACATACGAATAATAATGTCTTCATTTATAACAAACCTCTTTTTGTAATGATGAACAACAATCCTGTTCCTGAACACATTTACAACCATATACAGATAATAATGAACCAACGACAGGTGCAATAAGATAAATCCAAAGGTGTTGAGTATGTAAAGATACCAGTGCAGGTGCAAAAGAACGGGCAGGATTCATAGATGCACCTGAAATACTGCCAGCAAACATTGCTTCTAGTGCTACTATACCACCTATAGCAATTCCTGCTGTTATTCCTTTTTCTTTGCTGCCTGTAGAAACATTTAAAATGACCAGCATAAGAAAAAATGTTAGTATTATTTCCAAAATAAATGATTGTGAGTCTGAACCTCTTGGTAAAGTTGCTCCTAAAGTCTGATGTTCTTTAAATAATAATTTTAATGTTCCACTTGCCAAAATAGCACCAATGCTTTGACTTATAATATAAGGTAGGACATCTTTAGTAGGTAATCTTTTTGCAAACCAGAAACCAATTGTTACGGCAGGATTAAAATGTGCCCCTGATATTTCACCAAAGGTATAAATCATTGTCATAACAATTAATCCAAAAGTAATTGCTATTCCAACATGTGAAATAGTTCCACCTGTTATATCATTTATTATAATTGCACCAGTTCCGGCAAAAATAAGTCCATAAGTCCCCAATAATTCTGATAAATATTTTTTCATCTTTTATTTTCTTGGCATATACATAATAATAAAAACTCCAATAAGTACAATGAATCCGCCAATTAAATCAAACTTATCAGGGACTGTTTTATCAACTTTCCATCCCCAAATAATTGATAGAACAATAAATACACCTCCATATGCTGCATAAACTCTTCCAAAACTGGCAGGTTGCAGAGTTGGGATTACACCATTTATTGTATTTTTATTAGGAACAACATTTTACCTTTTCTGTTTTGACAGATTCTGTAGTATCAGGACAGCACTTTCCTACATCCTCTGTTTTAGGATTATCAATCATATCATCCAGTAAAACATAGACTTCCCATTTATTACCATCAGGATCAGTTACCCATACTTTGTCCTGAACAGCATAGCAACAGGTTGTATTCTTTTCTTCCAAAGTAATTAGTCCAGCATTTTTCAATCTTTCAATTCCATCCTGAACTGCTTCTTTGCTGTCTACAACAATACCAAGATGACTTAATGAACCCAATCCTTTTTGTACAGGAACTTCGTTAAGTGCCAGTTTCAAAGGGGGGTTCTGGATATCAAAATTTGCATAATTTGGACGTGCTTTATGAACCTTTTCACCAAAGAATGCTTCATAAAATTTTGTAGATTCCTCAATATTACTAACATTTAAGGAAACATGAATTTTAAATAGGGTTGCATTTGCCATTGTTTTTACCTCCACAACAAAGACTGATAATTTCTGATAAATATTTTGATAAGCATTGAACATTTTCTTTATTGATGGAACAAAGCATATTTTTACCTTTACGTTCCATATTGATAAGACCTGCAATTCTTAATTCTTTCAGGTGATGTGACATTGTTGAAGAAATGAAGTCTGAACCAGTAAGTCTGCAACAGACATCTCCAACGGTTATACCATTTAATTCTCTGATATTTTCCTCTTCATCAAATGCAAAGGAATCACAACAAGAACACAGGTATTGAAATATTTTTAAACGGGATGGTTCACCCAATGCTTTTAACATTGTTGCCATTTCTTTTATATCAATTTCTAATTTCATAATTAATTCTACTATTTTATACTTCTACAATAATAGAAATATTAACTAAATAAATTAGAGGTGTCAAGTTTTTCATTCCATATTTTACTATCTTTCTTCCTTAATTTTTTCTTATTTTTTTGATACCATTCTTGTTTATATATTTTGATTTTTTCCTTATTTTCTTCAACATATTTCTTTACATGCTCAATAATTTTATCTTTGTTTTTATAATAATATTTTCTTTTCTGTTCCTTTAATTTATCTTTATTGGTTTGATAATACAGTTTACTTATTTCCCTATTTTTCTCAACATTTAATTGATATTTAGACTTTTTATACTCTTTTCTATCAAATATAGTGTTAATGGTACTTCTGGGATTAAACTTTTTAATTCTGGATATGGAGTCAGGATAATCCAAATTGGGTAAACCTTTATCATAAAGAATAAGTTTTAAATGTTATATCTTAAAAACTAAAAAATGATAAAATACCTGTTCATGAAAAACAAGCAATATAAAATAATAAAAGAAAGCAAAGATTATTTTTTTAACGGGGAAAAAATATCACTGGTAAATCGTGAGTGGGAAGTTTTAACCCTTTTATCCAAAAATATAATAAAGCATCCAAATCCAAGAAACTTATCAAGAGAATTGACTCCCATTCACGGTAATGGGGAACACCCAAGTGCTAATGTTGTCAGGACATATATAAAACAGTTACGGCAAAAACTATCTGATATAGCCCCTGACACAGAGTTTATTTCTGGTTCGATTTCCACAGGTTATATTCTCCAAAATCTTCAGGTAATTGATAAATCAAAGATAGCAAAACTTAAAGTTTCTGAGTTTAAAAATAAAACTTATAAAATAGAACTGACTGAGGAACAATATAAAAAACTTATAAATGCAGCAAAAAGAAAAGGTATAGAAATAGAAAATTTACTGGAAGATTTTATAAAATTAATTTCCTGAGAAGGATAACCCAAATTAGGTAAATGGTTCAAAATTAATAATTGAAAAACAAGGAATTATAGGTTATAAATAAGCATTGAAAATAAAACAAGTTGGAAATATAAAATTGATGAAGAAACTTTTTGGAATTTATATCTGATTGTTGGATTAATTTAGTAAACCTAAAACACTTTAGTTTTTTTATTATTTAAATTGTAATAAAATTAGAAAAATTTGTTATCCAAATATCTAAAGAAGTTCAAGAATTTGGAGATGGTATTGAAACAGAACTACTTAGTTCTCAAGCAACTGGTTTATTACTAGCAATTAGAGAAATATATGATCATTTTCCTGAAATTTTAGAGTAACAGCACCTCCTCTTTTCTTAAGCTATTTTATAAGAAACTTAAATTTTATAACTTGAAGATAATCACATTAATCAAACGAATCACAGTTCTGACATTTTCCAAGCAAGTTTTAAAATAAATACCACGTATTGACAATAGATTCATAATTTTTGATATAATTAATTATATAAAAGACAGGTAAAAGCATTGGATGAAAAAACAAACTATGTAAAAAAGAGGGTAAGAGGTCATATTTTTTATTTTAAATTTGATGATACTGTTCCAGAATTACTTCACATTTATGCAAGACATATGACAGAACCATCAGATGCAGTAAAAACATTTTTTACATCAGTGCCAAAATGGAATGAAAAAAGAAGGCGGTTTGAGAACTACTCACAAACACATGGCATATTCTGGTTTTGGATAAATGAAGAACAAAAAGAGATTATGATTGTTACTTGTTTTAAAATAGAAGAAAATTAATAGAGGAAATTTATTATGGACAATCAATTTGATTTTGATGAGTCAGAAATTGAGGATTTAGGAGTTGAAACACTTACACCTGAACTTGATGAGAAAATTAACAAAATGATTGATGAAGCAGAAGAAGATTTAAAAGAATCAAGAGTTAATATACGCTGGCAAAAAGCACAACTTGAATTAATTAAGCAAGCAGCAGGAATGATAGGAATACCTTATCAGATTTACATCAGAGACATAGTTTTCAGAAAATCAGTTGAAGATATTGAAAAATTTTCTAAAGTTCTCAATTCAAAATAAAATAATATTGTGTTTTCATATTTAAAAGTAGATAATCACATTAATCAATTTAATCAAACGAATCACAGTTCTGACATTTTCCAAGCAAGTTTCTATATTTTGAATACATGGTAGATACAAAGTCCTCAAATTATTTAGTAAGATTTATTTGAAGAAAATTAATAGAGGAAATTTATTCAGACTGTGTGGAATAAAGAAATAATTGTATTATAAAATATGGACTTTAGGGGTCTAAAGTTATATAATAATGTTATGAGTATAAATGATGAAGACGAAATAGAAGTAGATATTGCTGAAGCATTAGGTGCTTCTGATAAAGCATCGCCACAAATGTTATCAATTTATATTCCAAACAAAGATAAAAATGGTAAAAAAATTACAAACCAAAAAGAATTAGTTAAGGAAGCAGGAAAACTATTTGCTGAAATAGGAGGTGGAGTAACTATTATGCCTGCTGTTGATGGTGGTTGGTTAAATAGTGATACTGGAAAAATTATCTGGGAAAAACCCATAGTTGTTTATTCATATGTCTTACCTGATAAGTTTGAAGAAAAATTACCTGAATTAAGAAAATTTTTACACAAAATGGGTAGAGAAACAAATCAGGGAGAAATAGGAGTAGAATTTAGCGGTGTTTTTTATAGAATAACAGAATTTGATGAGGTGTAATCTATGTCTAAAAGAATAAAAGTTATTAGTAAAACTCTTCCTAAAATAGTAAGTACAAGTAAAATGTTAAGGAAAATAGAGCCTGAAAAAGTATCAGGGGCATTAGGTGCAAAAGAAGTTTTTGAAATAGATACAGATAGAAATATAGGTTCAATATCTGGTATAGCATTAAGAATGGAAATAGTAGAAAAAATAAAGTCAACAGGTGGAAGACCATCAATAACATTTGCTGATGGTGAAAAAAAAATACCTATTTCTGATGAAAATTGGGAAACATTAAAAGTAATGGCAAATTTTTTTACTGAAAGTATTGGTAGTAAAAGTAAGAAGGTCACTCCAACTCATTTAGCATCAATTATCTTAGATAATATAACAGCACAGTTTAGAAATAACCCAGAAAGATTAAAAAATGAATTAGGTATAAAATAATAATCTTCTAAAGTTATACTTTAATCATAATAAAATTATCAGGACTATTAATATTTTTACTTTTTCAGGTAATATTATTAAACTCTTGCAAAATTTCTATTGAAAAATTTTCTAAAGTTATCAATTCAAAATAAAATAATATTGTATTTTCATGTTTAAAAGTAGATAATCACATAAATCAATTTAATCAAACAAATCACAGTTCAGACATTTTCTGATAAAATTACCCTTAATTACTAATTGTTATGAGAGGGTATCGTGGTGTCAATAAAAGTAGATAGTATCTTTGAAACAAGACCATTTCCAGCGATACTTGAACAAATTAAGGATATAACTGTTTTCAATAATGCATCATTTAAAGTAAAAGCTGAATAACTGGTGAATATTCCAAATATTACTGTTCTTGAGGCTCCTGCCGGGTATGGAAAAACATTTCATATTGAAAAACAGGTAAAAGCTTTAAATCTTAAAGCGTTAAAATATGATTACCAGGAAAACGATTATCAAAGCTTTATCAAAAATCTTAAGGAACTTTGTAGTAATAATTCAATACCTGTCAGTGAATCTGATACACCTTTTGAATGGCATAAAGCCTGGAAATCAACAGAACCTTTTATTTTGATTTTTGATGATTTTCACTTATTAAATTTTGATAAAAAAGTAAATGAATTTCTAAGTTATTTTTTTAAAAATATTCTGGTTAATATATATATTTTTATTGCCAGCAGATGTAAAACGGATTTACCTGTTCACATAATAAGTACTTCAGATGTAGGAAGTTATCTTGATAAATATAAGTTGAATCTTGCTGAGTGGGAGTGTAAAAAGCTTTGGCATGAGCATAACCTTTCATGGAATACTGATGATCAAAGTTTTTTTAAACTCTGCCAAGGCTGGCCTATATCGGTAAAACTTTATCTTAAATATAAACAAGGAACTCTTAGTAAACCAGCTTTTAAAAATATTCTTCATGATGCTGTAAGCGATGCTTTTTCACCATTTAAACAAAATGTAGATTTTTTTAGTCATGAAAATTTTAAAGAATTAAAGAAATGGTTTCTTGAATCCGAATCCTGGCCTACACTTTGGGATGATACATTGTTTTCAAAATCCCAAAATAATCCTGAATACTGGCTGCATAAATCAATACAGGATAATGTTATTCCACAATCAGGTCTGCTTTATCTTAATAGAGCACTAAATCTGGCAATAGAAAAAGAAAGCCCTGAATTACAGCTAAAAATTCTTACCAGGATTGCTCATACACACACACTGACAGGAAATTATCCTGAAGAAGATCTGGTACTTTCTCAGGCAGAGGTTTTTCTCAAAAATGGTAAAGTTGTTGATAATCTGGCCTGGAATTATCTGAAGGCAAATAGATTAAGACAGTTATGTAAACATAATGAAGCAGTTGAATTACTGGAAAAAATTGTTACTTACAAATGTACAGATAAAATCTCACTTAATTTTCAGACCAGAGCAAGAGTTGTCCTTGGCCTTACTGCCTATCAGCAGGGCAATTATGAATTTACCAGAAAATGTTATAGTGATGCACTTATCCTGGCAGATGCAGACAGAAATACAGCTCTAAGCCTAGAAATTACTATAATGCTTGCTTTTCTTGATGTCTGGGAAGGTAAAAGCTCTGATTCATTACCGGAAAATATTGTTGACCTGATAGAGAAGCAACACCTTAAATCACAACCCATGATGTGGTTAAATCTGATTTTTTACTGGACATTCGGAGAAAAGCTAGATTTAAAACTTGATATGCTAATACTACAAAAAATAAAGGAGCTCTCAAAACAACTTCAATGGGATTTTTTAAATCCTCTGATTGCTGATATTGAAGCAAGACTGTGGAGATATCATAAGGAATATGAAAAAGCCCATACCTGTCATAAACTAGTTTTAAGTAATATTGAAAAAGACACTTTTGAGTATCTTCATGCAAATCTTAATTTAGGCCTTACTTTTTTAAGACAGGGTAATAAAGAAAAAGCAGATGAGATTTTGCTTGGCACACTTGAGCAAGCCAGAAAAGCGGGAGCTCTTGGTTTGGTAAGAGAAATAGAAATACTTTTACAAACAGGTGAACCTGAAAATAAAATTTCACAAAATATCCAGATAGTAAAAAAAGAGTTTGATTTACCTATACTTACAATCCGTATGTTCGCAGGCTTTGAGATACAGCTTGGCGATAAGGTTATTACAAAATGGCCCAGAAAAAAAGCCAAACAATTACTTGTATATTTATTATTAAATCAGCGTGGGATTCACAGAGAAACACTGGCAGATATGCTCTTTATGGATTCAATGGACCAGCCTTTGAAAAACCTTGACGTTAACATTCACAGTCTAAGAAAACTACTTGAGCCAACAAGAAAAAGTAAGGAGTCATCCTTTATTCTTTTTCAAAACTCATGTTATACCTTTAATTGGGAATACCCACATATATTTGATGTAAATGAGTTTGAGTCCCTATATAAAGAATGGCAAAAATTACATTCTAATTTTAATGATGAAACTGAAAATCTTGCCAAAGATACTATTCATGAATATACAGGTATATTTTTACCTGAGATAGATTTTGCTGACGATTGGGTTTCAGAAAGAGAAGCATACCAGAAAAATGCGATTGATATATCATCCTGGCTGGTAAAAAACCAGTTGGCATTCAATCGTTTAAATGAAGCTGAGCAATGGTGTGAAAAGCTTATAAGTTTTGATAACCTTAATGAAGACAGCTATCTTTTGTTTATGCAGATAGCTGCAAAAAAACAGGATAATTATCTGCTAAAGCACATTTATCAGAGAATGGTTAATACTTTTGAAAAGGAACTTGGTTCTTCACCATCATCTGAGTTGGAAAAGAAGTATAAATTACTACTTAATTCTTGATAGTTATATAACTTACCAGTTTGTTTTTTATCATTAAACTATGAATAATATAGTTCATAATTCATTCCAAGATCTTTAACAAACTTTCTTTCTTCTTCTATAATTAATTTTTTTCTTTTTATTAAAATTTCATTATATTGTTTTTTTTCAAATAACTCAGGCATTTCTTCAGTTAAAAAATATTTTTTATCTTCTAGACTATAAAATACTTTTTCTAAAAAAAAAAATAAATATTTTTCTTTTTTAAATTTTGAGAAATTTTCTCCCTTTATTCTATTAATAGTAGGAACTACACTTTCAGGAAATAAATTACCATTATTATCCCTAATATTATAAAACAAATAAGATAAATTTAACCCTTCTATTTCATCGGAATTTAAATTTTTAAACTGATTAGAATAATTTAAAAGAAATAAAACTAAAGCCTTTGCTCTTACACTCCCAAAAAATATTTTACTTGGAAAATCAATAACAGAAAATGGAATTTCTGGTTTATCATTGTATAAAGGTTCTTTTATTTCTCCTCTTAAAAATAATTGAAATTTATTATAAGCTTCTCTCTGTTTGCTTAGAGAATATATAGTAAAATAATTTGAGTATGTTGTAATCCAAAACCACTTTTTTAGTTCTTTAATTTGCTCATCTGTTGGATTTATAACCGAATTAAAAAAATCTGTAATAAATATAAATTGATTTTTATAAGGCAATAATTTAATATCAAGAATTAAGAGTTCTTCAAATAAAAATTTAACCGATTTTTTAATACTTTCTACCACATTTTTAGTTTTTGTAATAAAATCTTTCTTTTTAGCTAATTGTTCAATCTTTCCTGATTGATCAAAATAAGCTTTACCGAATGAATTACTTATACATTGAAAAACCATTTCTCTTTTCATATCTTGAAAATTAAATATTTTTAGTTCTTCAATAAGATTATCAATAATTGTTCCTAAACGAAAATCTTCATCTTTGTTATATGTTAAAGCTGAAATCATCCAGTCTGAAGAAATACTTGTTCCTTTAGAATTTATTCTTGAAAAAATATCAACTGCTTCTGTAATTTCTCCACCGATAATATCTATAGAAGGTAATGAAAAATCAACTAATGTTGTTGCAATACTTTTAGCTCTATCCATTAATACATTAAAATTAGGTTTATCTATTAATTTTTGGGAATAGGATAAGAATTCAAATGTATCAAGAAAAACGTATAATGGTACTTGATGCTCCTCTGACTTACTATTTGGTCGTAGTACTATAAATTCTTCTGTTTCAAGATCATAATAAATGGTAAAATCATTAACTAACTCTTTTTCATCAACTTTAAGTTTAGTTTTAGCAGGGTTTGTTAAACAACCAAAAAGAGTTGAAAGCCTCTGAAATCCATCAAGTATATAAAAATAATTTTCTTTCTTTTCGGGTATAGTGTAAGGGCCTATTTTTTCGTTACTTCCAAATTTTTCTTGTTCTGGTTTCCAAAAAAGTATAGAACCAATAGGATAACCTCTTTTTAAACTATCAAATAAATCTAACTTATCTTTTTTATCCCAAATAAAATCTCTTTGAAAGGCAGGAATTTGTATTAACCCCTTTTCTATATCCTCTATATAATAAATAAGCCGGCGAACCCTTGTATTTATTTGTAATTTTGCACTCATAATAACTCAGTTATCTTTTTTAATATATTTTTAAGTTCATTAGGATCATTTTGATGAGAAGTTTTTTGTAAAAGATTTTCTTTAGTAACTTTTTTTGATAGAAATAATTTTGGAAATTCTGATTTAAAATTATTTTTTGAATCTGAATTTATTGTTTTTAAACTATTTTTTCTAAAAAATTTCCTGTTTTCTTCAGATATATCTCTAAAAAGGGTTTTTATTTCAGGTTCTAAACTATCAAAATTCTTGTCTGGAAAGCCATTTTGTATATCAAAGTAATCTTTTTGCTTATCAGAAAGCTTAAGATAAGCTTCTATAAAATCCTTATTTTTAGGATCAATTATTTCTTCAAAAGCTTCATCTGGAAGATAATTTTCCATTTCTCTTTTTTCTAAAAAATGGTATTTTACTTCATGTTCTTCTAAAAATTTCTTTAGTTTTTCTTTGGGGAAAGGCATTTCTTTATATTTTTTATCGCTATCAGCTAAAACAAAGCATCTTAAATATTTATACTTTTCTTTGGTAAATACTGGATTTGAATAAGATTTTAATTTAGTTTCTATAATATCTTCTGCAGAACCTCCAGCCATTCCGTATTCCATCCAATTTTCATTTTTATGTTCTCTTATTTTTTCACTTTCTTTTGGAAAATTTGCTAATAAAGCATCAAAAAAGCATGAATCATTATTACTATTTTCAAAAATAATACAAAATGGCTGTATTAAATATTTTTGAGCTTCTTTTATTGGAAAATAATTATTATTTTGTTGACCGGAAATAATAACTCCATTCTTTAAGTGTTCAATATTTTGTAAGGACCAGACAATTAAATCCCTAATAATTTCTTTATCAATTTCTCTTTGCTCCTCAAACCATTTTGAATCCATTAAAGCATCTATATCATCTTCATCATTCATGAAAAGTTTATGTCTTTCTTCTATAATGTACCAAAGTTTATCTAGCTCTCGATTATTACTATCATTTTCAAATATATCTTTTAATATAGTGACTATCATATTAATTTTTACGTTTCTGAGCTTTCCTAATTGCTATAGCTTCATCTAAACTTTCGTTAAAAACATTTTCTGGCCAATAGTTAACTTCACCTGAATCATCAACAATTATATTTCTTAAATTACTAGTACTATTTTCTTCATCAAAATCTACAAAATAAATCATTAAATCATTTTTATCAAGTTTTCCCTCTGCAACAAGCCTTCTTAAGCGTAAAACAAAATTTTGCGAATGGGTTTCAATAAGATATTTTTTATTTCCTTCTTTTAAAGAATCAACAAACAGTTCTGCTAAATTTCCATGAGCCCCTGGATGCAAATGTAATTCAGGTTGTTCTATAATAATTAGTATTTCATTGACAGTTTGCATAAGTGCTCTTGTTACTAAAGGGAGAGCTTGAGACATTCCTTCTCCGACATCTTTTATATTAATATTTAATCTTTCAAAATCTCTTGTTAATTCAATTTGATAAAAAGGCTCTTTATCTTGATTTACTCTTATTCCCCATCCTTCAAAATTTTTCTGATACCATGAATTTATTTTTTTTATAAGAGATTCTTCAATTGTTAATGAGTCTTGAATAAGTAATGAATATGTAGATTCCCCTGTGATACCTATTTTTTCTATTTTAGAAGTATTTGGTTTATTATAGCCTCTTTCTGGTAAAACCCTAAATGGCCCAATATATTCAATAAATAAGTTTAAGTCTTTTATACTATAACCAGTGTTTTCTGATTGTAATATAAATCCTTTGAAGTTATGTTTAGATTCCATTTTGAAAATACTTCCATCAGAATGTTTAAGTTGCCAAGATATTATTTTAGGAAAATCTTTAGTTCCTGTCCCAGATGCAATTGAAAGTTCTAATTTTTTATTTTGATTTTCAAGACAAATTTCTAAAATCCCTGTAGGACTTCTGCCATAAATAAGATCACGAAATTCTGCACCCAGTTCAATATTATTATTATTGGGTAGTAATGGTTCATCAAAGGTTCCAGATAATGAGTTTTCAATTAAAGTTGGCAATTTTGCAATAGCACTTTTACCCGAACTATTTTTCCCAATTAAAACTGTTATTTTTTTTAACTCAAGTTCCTGAAAATCTCTAAAAGGTTTATAATTTTTAAATGAAATCTTATCAATCATTATTTTTTCCAGTAATAATCATGTTTTATTGAGTTAACAATTTAGAATTATAACTATATTTTGTTTACTGGCAAAATCTTAATTTATTATTACTTAAATCCTAAAGAAATTATTTTTTTTCAACTGTAAAAGTTCCTATTGTATATTTAACTCCAGCCTGCATTGGTGGTCCAACAGGTATATTAGGTTCAGTTGCAATTTCAGTTAAAGGAAATTTTTTGTTTTCTTCACTAAGTTCTTTTTTTAATATTGGTATTAAATCTTGGGGAGTGTTAGAGTTTTTAAGCAAAGCTTCATTGAAGTCCGATATTGTAATATGGCTTATTGTTTTGGCAAGTTCTTTTACTTTATTATGCATTTCTCTGATAGTACCTTGAGGAACTGAATTATTTCTAGCCAACGTAATAAGCATGGTAAGGTCATTATGTGTTTTTGATTGGTTATTAAGAATATCTACAGGAGTAGATGTGTTTTCAGCTAATGCAAGTTCTATAAAAGGATCATTTTTGTTGCCAAATACAGGGGATTTAAATTCGTAAAGTTCTTTAAGTACATCAGATGTAGTACTTACATTACCAGCAACCTCTCTTTTAACTTGTAAATTTGGATCATTGGCAAGTTCTTTCAAAATATGTGGTGGTGTATTTTTATTTTCAGAAAGGTGACGTTTTATAAAATTATCTGCTTTTCCACCATTATATATTTTCTCAAGCATATCAGGAGGGGCTGATGGGTTTTTAGTAATAAATACATCTAAACCAGGAGCTTTTTTGAAAAGTTCTCTGATTGTTTCAACCGAAGCATTAGGATTTTCTGCAACGAGAGACAGAGCCTTACCATTTTCTACATATTGTTTTAATGTAGCATCTGGTGTCAAAGGATCTTTAGCAAATTTTTCAATATCTTCAGGAGAATTTTTATCTGAATCTACAAATGAAATTACGGCATTTTTCATCCCAAGTTTATTTAGTTTTTCATCATTAAGTTTAATGCAGGCCTGATCTTTAACAGAAATATTATTAGTTCCGTAAACAGCTCCTTCTTCTTTTAATTCTTTGGCATGCCATAGATTATCGTTACCCTTATAAATAACTTCTGAACCTTTATGGGCTTTGGCCTGTTCTTCAACAGTATTTTTATCTTTTGAGCTGATGATTTCTTTACCTAAAAGAAGTTCTTTATTTCTTATTCCACCAGTATTTAAACCAATATCAGACATAATTTTTTCCAAACTAAACATAATCTACAAATTCTATTATAGGAGATTTAATAGAAAAGTTGACAAAAATTTTACCTAATTTGCATCCATTATCTAATCAGATTAACTACAGTATCAAGATTTGAATTATGAACATTAATAATCTTGGAAACAGCAGAAAAAAGTTTCTGAGCCAGTGATAACTCAGGTAAAGTATCGTTTAATGCGGCATTGGAAGATTCTAACGCCTGGCTAACAATTTCTACATCGGAAATAAAATTTGCTAAGGTGAAAGTACCCGGAGCTGCATCAAATATTGTAGAGCCAAACTTAGAAAACTTTAATCCCTGATTATTCGGAAAGCGAATCATCGCAGGAGGTAAACCACTTACGGTATTTAGACCTGTAGTTAAAACAACATCTTCAGCTTTTGTCGTTGCCAGTCTTGTAATCCTGTTAATCCCGGAATCGATAACAACCAAACCTTCCTGATTATGTAGCTCAAACTGGGTTGGTGCATTAGGATCATCTGGAACCCAAAAAAAGTCACCATCTCTTGTAAAATGTGGAGTTAAAGTTCTATCATCCCAGACATAAAAGAAAGCATCTCCGCTAATTGCCAAGTGTGTCAGAACGCCATCATGAATAATAGTTCCCTGGCTAAAATCAATACTTGTATGGCTAACCTTTAGTGTAGAATCAGGGACCTGAACACCATTTGCCTTAGCAATAGGATCTCTGTATATTTGGGCAACACCACCTCCAAAAGAAACAGTTGTTTTTTTGTAAGCAGTTCTGTTTGAGCCACCAAGATTACTATTTATTACACCAATCCACTCGTTTATTGCCTGAAGAGAAACCATCCCGGCCAAACCCTGATCAAATGAACTCATATAACATCCCTGATTTTAAAATTTTTTGTTAGCTTAAATATTATAGTACAACAGATTTTCTATAATAATTATTCATCCCAAAACTTCATTTATTTTTCTTAATAGATTTTCTGCGGTATAAGGTTTTTGCAAAAATGCCTTTACATTAAAAGCAGCAAGCTCGATATTATTTTTTGATATCAACAGGCCACTGCTGGCAATAAATTTTGTAGCAGGATTTATTTCATTTAAAGATTTTATCAAAGAAAAACCATCCATATAAGGCATATTAATATCTGTTATAATCACTTTGATGTTTTTTTGTATCCTTTTAAATATTTCTACTGCTTCAAGACCATTATTTGCAGTTATAACTTTATAACCATAAGTTTCAAGTGTAGATTGTGCTATTTCCAGTATTGAAGATTCATCATCAACAACCAGAATTAATTCACCATTTCCCTTGGGGATATGCAAGTCCTGATTTTTTGCCCTTTCGGCTTTATATGATTTTATAGCTGGAAGAAAAATTTTAAACAGACTTCCTCTGTTTACCTCACTATAAACACTGATAAACCCGCCATGACTTTTAACAATTCCTATAATTATTGATAAGCCCAGGCCGGATCCTTTACTAAGCTCTTTGGTCGTAAAAAAGGGTTCAAATATTTTGTCCATAATTTCAGGAGCAATTCCTTTCCCAGTATCTGATATATTTATACACACAAATGGTCCCTTTTTTGCCTCATGATACATTTGTATAAAGTTTTCATCCAGAAACATATTTTCACCAAAAATCTTAAGAGTACCGCCATCAGGCATTGCATCACGTGCATTAACACAAAGGTTTAAAAATACCTGTTGTAACTGTGTACTGTCTGCATATACATGCCAGAGAGCCTCAGAAATATCTGTTTCAATAATAATTGATTTCGGAAATGTTTCAATAATCATCTTTTCCAGCTCAATTATTAATTCCCTTATTTGTATAGGTTCTTTATTTCCTTCCACACCACGGGCAAAAAACAATAACTGTTTTATTATATCTGAACCTCTTTGAGCAGATTTCTCAAGGGTTGTAAGAATAGTAGCCTTTTTTGTTTCTGATAATTCCATACGCAAAAGCTGAACGGACATCATTATTGGAGTAAGGATATTATTAAGATCATGGGCAATTCCACCAGTTAAAGTACCAATACTTTCCAACCTCTGGCTACGGTAAAACTGTGATTCAATTTTTTTCTTTTCAGTAATATCAGTATTTACAGTAAGTATGGATTTAGGTGTTCCAGATTTATTACAAATAAGGTTCCATCTGCTCTGGACAATAATTTCATTACCATTTTTTGTTAACTGCCTCAGTTCACCAATCCATTCACCTTTTTCCAGAATATTTTCCTGTGCTTCAATCAACTCACTGGTCTTTTCAACATATAAATGCTGGGTCATATTCCTGTTACTCAAAACTTCACTCTCGGTCCATCCATAAAGCCTTTCCGCACTTTTATTCCAGTAAATAACATTATAGTCCAGATCTCTTACGATAATTGCATCCTGAGCCTTGTCAAGTAATGCAGCCTGTTCATGAATCCGTAATTCAGACAACCTTTGCTCTGTAATATCTTCTGTATGGGTTATAAAATATAAAGGTTTTCCATCAATACTTTTAATTAATGATGTATTTAATTTAGCCAAGATTATTTTTCCCTGTTTATTAAGGTATCTTTTTTCAAAGTTTATGGGAGGCAATTCGCCGGTTACTGATTTCTGAAATAAATTATTACTTGTTTCTTTATCTTCGGAATAAGTTATTTCAGAAAATGTTTTCTCTAGTAATTCTTCTTCAGAATAGCCTAAAATTCTACATAAACTTTTGTTTACTCTAAGAAATTTTCCTTCCATACTAACTAAAGAAACACCAATTGGAGCATTGTTAAAAGCATTTTTAAACAACTCTTCACTCTCTTTAAGTGATGATTCAATCTTTTTTCTTTGTAAAATATTTTGCTCTAATGAGTCTGTCATTTGGTTAAATGTAACTGCCAGACATCCAATTTCATCATTTGAGTATATTTTAATTTTTGCATCAAAATCTCCGTTAGCAACTCTTTTGGCGGCAAAATTAATTTCCTCAATTCCTTTTGATATACGCCGGGTAAAAAGTAGTGTAAGTAAAAGTACTGAAATCTCAATTGTCAATGCAACCATAAACAATACCTTAATAAGAAGATTTGCCATCCACCTTGATGCTTCTCCCAAAGTAAACGAAAAATCATCCTCAAGTTTAGTTAATTTATTATTTAAAATATCTATTTCAATAAGAATTTTATTTATTTCATTTTGTGAAACATTACCAAGGGTTACGATATTATTTAACTTTCTTCCAATGGCTTCAAGTTTGCTTATTTCTAAGTCTGCTTCTGACCAAATAGATATTGCTTTAGCCATATAACTAACATTATGAAACCTTCTGTATAGTTTTATCATTTGCTTAATATCCATAGGATGGTTTCTCCCTTCAGCAAATCCCTGTATGATAATAGAATAATCAGGGTTGGATTTATCTAGTTCAAGCCGGGCTCTTTTATCACCAAGATTAATTTTCAAAAAATTTAAAAAAGTTTCATAGTCTTTTTTATCATGAGTATTACCATATTTTACCAGGTGATAAGCGGCATCCTTCTGGGCTTTGGCCCACAGGCCTTCCCCGTTTACATATGTTCTTACAGCAGAAAGAGTATTTATTGAAAACCAAAGAGATAAAAGCTCTAAAGTTATAAGTATTACCATTGTAATTACAACAAAATATAACTTCCTGGCTATTGGAATATTAGCTAACCATTTAGGATAGAATCTTATCATAATACCTCTACATGCATGATATATCGGTTTTTTAACTATTAATTTATATACTCAATTATTAAATATAAACCTTTCTTATTACAAGAACATTTTTTGTATGTAAAAAATAATTTTTTGTAAGTAAGTTGTAAGCAATATCTATTAAATTAAGAACTGTATAAAAATAGAAGTTTCAAAAAGGAGATTTTAAAATGGAAACACAAAATGCAATACTTGAATTACCTGTTCAGTTAACTGAGATTATGTTAGGTTCAATCAAAAAGTCTGGTGAACTGACAATGAATTATATGCAGGAACTGGAAAAAAATCAGCGTGATTATGTAAAAAGTATTTCTGAAACCTTAAATACAGTAATGCCTGGAGAATCAAAGTTATGGGAAATGCAAACCGGATTAATGGATCAAGGCATGAAAATGTATGACAAATTTTATACCCAAATATCATCAATGTGGAAATAAGTGTAGATTATGAGATTAAAAGATAAGTCGGTAATACTGACAGGAGCAGCACAGGGAATAGGCGAGGCAATCGCCAGAAAGTTTGCGTCAGAAGGAGCAAAACTGGTTCTGATTGATTTACAGGAGGATGGACTAAAAAAACTATCTTCTGAATTAAATTCAGATTATTATGCAATAGACATAACAGATAAAAATGCTTTAAAAAAAGTAATAACAGCAATTAGCTCCAGTTTAAAAAAAATAGATGTGTTAATAAATAATGCTGGAATTACCAGAGATTCTCTTACTTACAAAATGTCTGAAAATGATTGGGATAAAGTTATTGATGTTAACCTGAAAGCCCCTTTCCTGATGGTTCAGGAAATCTTTCCGCTGATGAAAGAATATAATGAAGGAGTTATTTTAAATGCTTCTTCAGTCAGCGCACTTGGTAATATCGGTCAGGCAAACTATGCTGCAAGTAAAGCGGGATTAATAGCAATGACCAAAACCTGGGCTCTTGAATTTGCCAGGTATAATATCCGGGTTAACTCAGTTGCTCCAGGGTTTACAGCAACCCCGCTGGTTAACACTATTCCAGATGACGTAAAAGGTAAAATCATGGAAAAAATACCCTTAAGAAGATTTGCCAAACCTGAAGAAATTGCTGCCACATATTGCTTTTTGGCAAGTGATGACGCAAAGTATATTACAGGTCAGACTTTTTTTATTGATGGTGGATTAACCTGTGGAATTTAAAAGGAAATTATTATGAAAAGAGACAATTATTTTGATAAGTTTTGGGGCACATATTTTGATAATCTATGGTCAAACAATGCTTATCTTGATGTTATGAGTAAGTTTATAAACCAGTCACTGGATGTAAGAAAACAGTGGAACAAGAACATGGAAGGGCTACTTTCTTTATTTCAACTTCCTAACCAGGAAGTGCAGCAAAAAATACTGCATATGGTTAATACTCTGGTTTATGAATGGCGTTTTGAGCAGGATGAACTGAAATACAGACTGACAAAACTTGAAGAACAGATAAATTCACTTATAAAAAGTGAGGGGGAAGTGAGGGGGAAGTGAGGCAGCAAGCAAGCTTGCTTGTGAGGGATAAGAAAGAAGTGAAAATAATAATGTTAGGGTAATTCTAGAATTACCCATACTACCCATACACTTCCTCCTCACTTAACAAACGAAGTTTGTGACCTCACTTAAGACAGCTAAAGCTGTCTGGCCTCACTGAACGAAGTGACCTCACTTTCTAATTTTTAAGGAGTAAATATGCAAAAAACTTTAATGGAAAAAATTATTAATTATGAGCGTAAAGCCGTATCAGAGCTTATACCTATCTATAAGGAAAATAAAGTAACTGTCTGGAAATCAACTAACGAAATTAAACCGGGTAAAGCCCCGGTGTTAATGATTCCAGCTATGATTAACCGGTATTATATCCTTGATTTAAGTAACGATCATAGTATCTGTAAATACCTAAGTGATAATGGTCATCCCACATATATCATAGATTGGGGAGAAGCCACTGCTGAAGATAGATGGAATACCTTTACCGATATTTTTCTGGGTACTTTAAAAAGGATAATGACAAGAGTTACCAGAGATGCTGGAGCAAAACCAGTACTTTTCGGATACTGCATGGGTGGCACAATGTCTTCGATATATGCCTCCTGTTTTCCTGATGAAATACAAGCCCTGATTGCTCTGACAGCTCCGATAGATTTTCATAAAGCAGGGGTGATGAGCCAATGGACAAGTAAACAGTATTTAAATCCCAATAATCTGATAGATGCGATTGGTAATATTCCTCCTGAAATGACCCAAAACGGTTTTGTTTCACTAAAACCAATGAAGTGGATGAGAAAATGGGAAACAGTCTGGAAAAAACAAGACAATGAAAAATTTGTTGAATCTTTTTTAACCCTGGAAAACTGGGTAAATGATAATATTCCTTTTCCAGGTGGCGTATGGCAGGAATATATTTCCTGGCTTTACCAGGATAATCTCTTGTATAATGATAAGCTGTATATTGGTAAGCATAAAGCAAGCCTAAAAAATATTAGCTGCCCGGTTTTAACTCTTATTGCTGAAGAAGATCATATTGTTCCCAAAGAAGCAGCAGAGCCTTTGCATGATATGGCAGGTAGTACTAAAAAAACAGTAAAATATTTTAATGGGGGTCATGTTGGGATTGTTACCAGTCCTAAACTATTCCCTCAATTAACCCAATCAGTTGGTGAATGGTTAGAGGATTTTTGCCGTACAAGGGGTTAAAACCACCTTGTTGAATCAATTTTGTAGAGGATTTGGAAAATGTTTCCCTTTAAGTTTTTATCGACATTACAAGAACAAACAAGAATACGTCTGCAATATGGGCCTGAATTTATCGGTGATTCCGAAAAAATTGAAGTCGGCCTTACTGAAAGAGTAAATGTTCTAAAAGAAGGCTCTCATAATCTGTATTTTTATCAGGGAATAAACAAAACTGAAAAAAAGATTCCCATTTTATTAATCTATTCCCTAATAAACCGTTCCTATATCTTTGATCTCCGTCCCGGCAGAAGTTTAATAGAATACCTGATAAATCAGGGTTTTGATGTATATCTTCTGGACTGGGGTGACCCAACCCCGGATATGGCGTATAAATCACTTGAAGAAATGATTGGTGGGACATTACATCGTTTTATCAGATGGATACGGAGAGAGAATGATATTCCAAAGATAAACCTTCTTGGTTATTGCATGGGAGGCACTTTTGCCACTATATATGCTGGTATTCATCCTGAACTGATAAATAAACTGGTATTACTTACTACTCCACTTGGAAATGACGAGGGGGGCACACTACAAAATATTGCCAAAAGAATAAACTGGGGAAAAGCTGTTTCAGAGGCAGGGATTGTTTCAGGTCGACAACTTAAATTATTTTTTAGCTCTGTAAAACCTGTAGGTTCAATCAAAAAAGAAAGAGATTTCTGGCTGAATTATGATCAGGAAAAATTTATCGATAATTTTTTACCTGTTGAAAAATGGTCTAATGATACACCTGATTTACCAGGGCAGGCTTTTTTCGAGTTTCTCGATATCTGTTTTGTAAAAGATCAATTGAAAAGCCATAAATTAAGTCTAGGAAACTCACGTATTGATTTTACCAAAATAACATTTCCGGTATTTTCGGTTGCCGCTCAGCATGACTGGATAATACCGCCTTCGGCTCTTGATACGGTAAAAGAAG
>CAYRDV010000045.1:20157-22919 GCA_964422885.1 uncultured Candidatus Sericytochromatia bacterium | reverse complement strand
TGGCTGTTAATTTTAATAATTCACTTTTAACAAATAAATAAGAGAATTATGATTATACATATTTTATGGATTTTAATGCACTATCTGCCTGTTTTGGAAATACGGATAATCTTACCCGCCTGGAGTTTTATATACCCAATCTGATTATAGGTTATGATAATTTGTCTATGGGTGAACAAATCATTAATCAGACTGAAATCAGACTGGATATTGATGGTGATTCTTATATCCTGATTATTTCAGGTGAACCAGCTTTTAATAAGCTTGGGTATAGTAATCTGGATGCTCAGACAAGGTTTACCACCTGTTTATCAATAACCACAATAGATCAGGAACTACTGCAGTTTGAAAATGCGGAAAAAGTGATAAATCATTTTATGGAATTATTGTATTTTGTCTATGGCTCATCCAGACCCTGGCTTTTTGCCAGAGGATTTGGGAATTCAGGGCTTCAGTGGCAGCAGATCCGTGATTTTACATATAATGGTAATGCCAACCCATATTCAATAATCCCCTTAAAATATTCGTCTGTATTATCAGAATTTATAAATTCAACATTTTATCAATACTATGCTCTGGATAATGAAGAAAAAAAAATACTATCAAATCTATTTATTAATCTTTCCGAAGCAACAGTAAAGCTAAATAATCCTAAATCTTTTATTTTGCTTGAATCAGCATTAAATGAATTCTGTTCTTCATACCTTTTAATCCAGGGATTTCAGGAAATAAATGAAAATCTTTCAGAAAAACTTGAGTCTCTTTTTGATACACAACAAATGGAATATGAGCATGAATGGATAAACCTGTTTTTAAGAAGAACCAATGAAATTAAAAACGGATTTAGTTATCAGGAAGGTGATTATAAAATATTTTTGCAAATGCTCTCTCTTATCCATAAATTTATTCTTAAAAAATTTTCTTATAAAGGAAAATACTGGGATTGGTCAGGAGTATCCCCGGTGATACGGGTTATTTAACCCATCCCCCTGGCCCCCTTCCCTTCGTCTAACACCGAAAGGAAGGGGGGAAAAGAGATTATTCAAGTCCCCTCCTTTCGACATGAAATGGAGAAGGGAGGGGATTTAGGGGTGGGTTTGGAACGGGGGTGAGTTAAAGAGGGCGGGTTAAAAACGGTTACTTCTTAAAATCAGGAAAGGTATCCAGAAATTCCTGATAAAAATACCCCCATATATGCATTACAACTCCTGGATCATGGACAACCTTTTCTTTGTACTCAAGAAAAAATGGTGAAAAAGTCTTATCTATATACTGATAAGTATAATTTTTTATTTTACCTAACATCAGGGTTGTAACAACTTCTTCAACCATATGAGTATTAATAGAAGGATAAGGCGTTTTTTTTTCAGCAAAATTTCTAAGAACCGAATCATAAAAACCCAGATAAGCAGGAATCTTTTTAAAAAAATTATTATTAAAGACCATTACCCCGGTATTAAAAAAAGGAGCTGATTCTATTTTATAGGCCTTACATAAAAAGCGGTAGATTTTCTGGTCAATAGTATGTTTAATATGAATTTTACCAATAGAGGATCTTACTTTATCTGAACTGGTACCAGCCTCTTCTCTGGCATAAAAGTCATATTGATGATAATTTTTAAAAAGCAATTCAACATCCTGAAAAAAAGCGGTATCAGCATCTACAAAGATAAGTTTTGTTTCATCAATTTCTGATAATTCAGGCAAAGATAACCATTTCAGAGATGTCAAATATTCTTCATTAACAGAAGTTTTATTTATTATAATTATGTTATTTTGGTGAAAAAAAGAAAGATTAATAGCAGATGTATCACCATAGATAAATAAATAAACTTTTATTTTTTTATTATATTTTCTTAGGCTTTTTATACTGTTCAGAATATAGACCAGATAGCGCATATCTGTATTTACAGCATAGTATACGGCTCCTGGAGTATTATTCATATTCAACTATATAATGTTAATCTGTTATTTGAAAAATTATTATAACCTAAAAATGAATATTTAAATTTATTATTTTATGTAATAAAACAGTCATAAATAAATTATAAAATAGATAAACATAAGGTACTACTAGCAATTACTTTAAGTAAAGATTTAAAGTATAGAGAAGCACTAATAAAATAGTATGAAAATAAAAACAAAACATTTTTTTATTTTGGTTATTCCTGTATTATGGCTTTTATATTTTACTTTAAATGAAATACAGAGCAGGATACAACTCATTCAGAAAATAAATTCAGGTCAAAAATTATCATCATTAAGTATTAAATTAAGTCAGGGAATACACGAGCTTCAGAAAGAAAGAGGTATGTCATCAGGGTTTATTGGTAGTAATGGTTCTAAATTTTCTGAAGAAATAAAAGCTCAAACAATTATTACCGATAAAAAAATAGAAGCATTGGTTTTTGTTTTAAGAGATTTTGAGATTGATAATGATGAAAACAATTTTAAAAATCTTATAAATGAGTCAAAAACACAACTGGAACAAATAAATAACAAAAGAGTTTTAATAAATCAATTAAAGCTTTCACTTGAGGATGAATTATCCTATTACACAAATATTATAAGTAATTTTTTAGTTATTATTACAAATTTGTCTAAAAATACTTCTGATATGAAGTTATCAAATAAAATAACTTCATACGTTAATTTATTGCAGTTAAAAGAAAAAACTGGCCTGGAGCGTGCTTTGTTAAGCAATGTTTTTGCAAAAGGACATTTTGATGACCAATCTTCCAAATCATTTATCAGATTAAAAG
>CAYRDV010000045.1:9268-20147 GCA_964422885.1 uncultured Candidatus Sericytochromatia bacterium | reverse complement strand
AGCAAAAACAGTTTTTTAAGACTCAAATGCAGATGCCTGTGATTAATGAACTGGAAAAAATAGAAAAAATGGCATCAGATAGCCTAAATGGTTCAAAAATGAATATTGATCCTTCATATTGGTTTAAAATTATGACAACTAAAATCAATATTTTAAAAGACATTGAAGAGCAATTATCAAATGATTTTGAGATTAACTCAATTAAATTACAAGATAAATTCAAAAATGATATTTTATTTAGCGTTATATTATTTATTTTAAGTATTTTTTCTTCTATTGCAACTTTCTATATTATTACAAGTAGTATCACCCGACCTTTAAAAACAGCTGTAAATATTGCGAAAGAGTTATCAGAGGGTAATTTAGAATTAAATATTGACAAAATGTCTCAGGATGAAACAGGTGAATTATTGCTTGCTATGAAAAATATGGTTTCCTATATTCTTAATATTGCTCATCTTGCAGAAAAAATTGCCGTTGGTGAGATTAATGTTACTGTCAAACCAAAATCTGAAAAAGATCTACTGAATAAGTCTTTAGCCAAAACGATTGAATATATAAAAGAAATTGCCCATATTACTGAAAAAATTGCCAATAAGGATTTACAGGTCAAAATAACAGCTTACTCGGAAAAAGATGTCTTAAATAACTCTTTAATAAAAATGGTTAATAATCTTCAGAGTGTCACTGAAGAATTATCTGAAGCGGCAATGACTATTTATTCGACATCTGAACATCTGTCTGCTACCAGTAATCAAATTTCTGCCAGCATCGAAGAAAATTCAAATATTACTGAAGAAACTTCATCTTCAGTACTAGAACTCTCTGCGTCTATGGAACAAATTGAATCAAATGCTCAATCCTTATCAAATAACGTAAGTGATACAGCTACAGCTATTGAACAGGTGATGTCTGCGATTCAGTCTGTTTCTGATAATGTCAGTTTACTTTCAACATCTGCAAATGACAATCTGGAAAAAATTTCTGAAATGGTATTGTCAACGGAACAGGTATCAGAAAATGTTTTTGAAGTAGGAAAATCATCTGAATATGCTGTAAAAGAGGCTAAAAATGGCGAACATGTTATAAAAAATACAATTCAGGGCATATATGATATTTCATTGACAATGAAGGAAATAGAAGATGTGATTATTCATCTTAATAAGAGAAGTCATGAAATAGGAAGCATTGTTGATACTATTAATGATATTGCTTCGCAGACTAATTTGCTGGCATTAAATGCGGCTATAGAATCAGCAAGAGCTGGAGAGCATGGGCGTGGTTTTGCAGTTGTGGCAAATGAGGTAAGAAAGCTGGCAGAACGTTCAGCCAATTCCGCCAAAGATATAGTAACCATTATTAAATCAGTTCAGGGTGATACTGAAAATGCTTTATTAGTAACAAAACAAGGTTCCCAAAAAGCGAATGAAGGAGTATCACTAATTACCGAGGCTGGTAATACACTCGATAAGATAATAAAAACTATCAGTTCAACAAATGAAATGATGATCCAGATTAATAAAATAACAGAACAGCA
Organism: uncultured Candidatus Sericytochromatia bacterium; assembly: GCA_964422885.1. Taxonomy (GTDB): domain Bacteria; phylum Cyanobacteriota; class Sericytochromatia; order UBA7694; family JACMQJ01; genus CAYRDV01. The sequence goes on along the minus strand of CAYRDV010000045.1, from coordinate 18,610 downwards.
AACCCAATCGTCTCACCAGATGGTTCATAACATTGAAAAGATGGTTAGTCTTACAAAACATGTAGATTTAGCAACATTTGAACAATCAAAAAATAGCCAGCAAATTCTTTTTGCTGTGGAAAAAATGAATAATATGACATCACAGGTTACACAGGCAGTAAAAGGACAGAAAATTGGTAATGAGCAAATTGTAAATGCAATAACAGGAATAACAATTGGTTCCAAATGTAATCTTGAAGCTTCATCACAAATAGTCCATGTGGCAGGAGAACTGAACAAACAGGCAAAAACCTTACAAATGTTTATTTCAACATTTAAGTTAAATACTGAAAATAAAATAAAATTATTAAGGCTACTTTGCACTTTAAGTATAAAAATAAGCCAGGCAATTCATGAATTACAAAAAGAGAGGGCAAAATCTTCAATTTTTATCGGAAGTGGTGGCACAAAATATTCATCTGAACTTAAAGAACAAATAGTAGAAACTGATATTAGATTAGATCACTTATATAATTTTATAAGGGAGAATGATTTTGATGGACTAAAAGATAAGTTCTACGATTCTCTAAAAAATGCTTTGGCTAATCTGGAAAAACTAAATGAAAAAAGAAATTCAGTACAACTTTTAAAATTATCTTCCAGAGAAGAAATTTTCTTTTATACAAATAGTATTGAATTACTTTTGAAGGTTATTTCATACATATCTCATATCAGTATTGACTTTGAGTTATCCAAGGCAGTTGCAGCATATGTCAGCTTCTTATATATAAAAGAAAAAACAGGTCAGGAAAGAGCAATATTATGTAGCGTTTTTAGTAGTGACAAATTTGAAGAAAAGGAATTTAATCAATTTGTTGGTATTATAAAATCTCAGGACATGTACTTAAATATCTTTTTCTCTTATGCCACCCAGGAACAAATTGATTTATATAAAAATAAGATTAAAGTAGATTGTGTGACTGAAGTAGAAACCATGAGAAATATTGCTTTAAAAAACTTATATAAAGGTAAATTTGAAGTTGATCCTGATTATTGGTATAAAAATATCACAAAAAAAATTGATCTTTATAAAGAAATTGAAGACCAGCTTTCAACTTATATAAACAAAATGAGCCACATATCTTAAAAATTCTTTTACAAAACTTAACATTTTATATATTTTGTGTTACAATTTATTAAGAATATTTTATTTAAATTTCCGGCAACACATTGAGGATTAAAATGAGAAGTTTAATAATTGGCTTAGTTTGTTTTACATTATTTTCTTTATCATTTACAAACGATGCTAAAACAAATGAACTTACAAAACAATTAGCTGCAAATAATTTCACACATGGCGCTCAGCTTGTTTCAGGATATAGAAGTAACTCCCTTCAGGCTGAAGTGCCGGGTGTTGAAAACACTTCATCTAAAACGACCCTTTATCCTTTTGAAAGTAATGGGAAATGGGGATATATAGACAATAAAGGTAAATTAGCTTTCAACCCTCAGTTTGAATATGCCGGAAAATTTTCAGAAGGTTTTGCCGCAGTAAAAAAATTTGCCGGTAAATGGGGTTATATCAGCAAGGATGGTTACTCTACAGCTCTTGAATTTGATTATGCCGAACAATTTTCAGAAGGACTGGCTTTGGTAATAGTGAATGGGTCTTACGGGTACATTAATAAAGATGGAGAATTTGTAATAAATCCGGTTTTTGAATGTGCAAGAACTTATTCAGAGGGGCTTGCTGCCATAAAAATAGATGGTAAATGGGGCTATATTGATAAAGTAGGAACGCTTGTGATATTGCCAAAATTTGATTTTGTGCCTGGAGATTTTTCAAATGGTATGGCAACTATCTTTGATGGAAAAAGCTATGGTTATATCAATCGTTCCGGAGAACAAAAAATACAGTCTTCCTTTGAAAAAGCGGGAAAGTTTCATGATGGTATAGCACCTATCAAAGAATATAAAAATATGTGGGGCTACATTGATAAATCAGGAAACTATGTGATTTTACCCCAGTATACTGAAGCCAAATCTTTTTCTGAAGGATTAGCACCAGTAAGAACTAATGGTAAATGGGGGTTTATTGATAAGTTAGGAAAAATTATTATCAATCCCCTGTATGACTCAGCAGAAGAGTTTGTTAACGGACTGGCACTGGTAATCAGCAATGAAGATAACGGATATATTGATAAAACAGGAAAGTTTATCTGGTTACCACTTGTGTATCGGACAAGTTCTTTTCTTTAAAAGTAACTTAGCTATAAATTTCACAATCAGGCTTTGCCTGAGGGGCTGTCCAAAAAGAGGGTTTAATGAATTAAACCCCTACGTTAAATCAACATTGTAGGGATTTGATTCATCAAATCCAGGACTTATTGGACAGCCCCTGTGAAAAACATAATATTTATTACTATAATTAACTAACGCTTGTTGTAAAATTGAATAATTATTATTCGCTAAAAAGGGATAAAGATATGTTCACTTTACAACAAGAACATTTTGGTAATTTTACCCTTTTTAAATTAATAAATAATAATACTGGTGAATATTTTTCCGTTATTCCTGAATTTGGTGCAAATATTAATCAACTTGTTTTAAAAAGTAGAGATAAAAACTTTTCTATTCTTGATGGAGCAGAAAATTATGATGAATTGCTAGAGAACAAAAGATATAAAAGTGCGATACTGGCCCCTTTTCCAAACAGAATAAGAAATGGTGAGTACCATTTTCAGAATAAAAAATACAATCTTCCAATAAATGATCAGGACCATAATTGTGCTTTACATGGTCTTGTTTTTGATCAGATATTTCAGATTAAGAATTTTGATTTACAAAATAACTCTGGGGCTATAACTTTAGAATATCAATATAATGGTAATATCCCAGGATATCCATTTATGTTTAATTTACGGCTTAGATACTCTTTGGATAAAAATGGCTTTAGTCTAAATCAGGAAATTAAAAATACCAGTAATAATGCAATGCCAGTTGGTTTGGGCTGGCATCCCTATTTTAAAACCGGAAATAAAGTTAATAATCTCAAACTTTGCTTACCAGTAAGTATATACTTTGAGACTGATACACAGCTAATTCCAACTGGTAAAAGTTTTTCATTTGAAGAATTTAAGAGTCTTGCTGAAATTGGAAAAACAGAATTTGATCATGGGTTTATAATAGAAATTCAAAATGACCAAGCAGAAACAGTTATTTTTGATTCTGAATTAAACTTAAAAATAATTTTATGGCAGCAAACAGGTCAAAAAAACTATAATTATCTTCAGGTTTATACTCCTCCAACCAGAGATTCTATTGCTATAGAACCAATGACATGTTGTACAGATGCACTTAATAACAATAATGGACAATTGATTCTGGAAGAAGGAAAATCTCACTCAGTGAATTGTGGAATCAGAATTGAATAAGGAAAAGATATGACATTAGCAAAAATTATCAGTGAAAAATTTAAAAAACAATTTAATGAAACACCTTTGGTTGTTCGTTCACCGGGAAGAGTAAATATGATTGGTGAGCATACCGATTATAATGAAGGTTTTGTACTACCTGCGGCGATTGATAAAGAAGCAATAGTTGCAGTTTCAGCCAGAGATGATAATTTTTGTCAAATATATTCTCATAATATGGAAGAAGCTTTTGAATTTAGCCTGTCAGATTTTAAAAAATCAGAAAAAGGCTGGCCCAACTATCTCATGGGTGTATCTGAACAACTAATAAAATCAGAAAAAGAGCTGAAAGGTTTTAACTGTGTTTTTGGTGGTAATATCCCTATGGGTGCCGGTTTATCTTCTTCAGCAGCTTTAGAGTGTGCTTTAGCCTTTGCCCTGAATGAATTATTCAGTCTTAATCTACAAAACACAGATATTGTCCGGCTTTCTCAAAAAGCAGAGAATGAATTTGTCGGGGTAAAATGTGGAATTATGGACCAGTTTATTAGTGTTTTCGGTAAAAAGAATTCTGTGTTAAGATTAGATTGCCGTTCTCTTGAATATCAATATTACCCTTTTAATTTTGAACATATTAGCATTCTTTTATTTGATACTAAGGTAAAACATTCTCTTGCCTCATCAGAATATAATACCCGGAGAGGACAATGCGAAGCAGGAGTAAAATTATTAAAAAAGCATATTCCTGATATCAGAAGTTTAAGAGATGTATCCCCTAATTTATTGCAGGAATACCGAAATGAATTTATTGATGAAATATATAAAAGATGTGAATATGTGGTAAAAGAAAATCAAAGATTACTGGATGCCTGTGAAGATTTACAGAAAGGAGATCTTGAATCATTCGGAAGAAGGATGTACCAGTCACATGCAGGACTAAGGGATGACTATGAGGTAAGTTGTAAAGAATTGGACTTTTTGGTAGAACTGGTAGTAAATCAACCGGCAGTTTTAGGCTCCAGAATGATGGGAGGTGGGTTTGGTGGCTGTACCATTAATCTTGTCAAAGAAAATGGTATTGAAGATGTTGTCGAAAAAGTAAGCTCTGAATATAAAGTAAGATTTGGAGTTGAGCCGGATATATATATAGGAAAAATTGAAGATGGAACCAGCAGAATCATTTAATTATAAAGAACATCCGCATAAAAGAAAAAACTTACTGACAGGTGAATGGATACTGGTTTCCCCTCACCGGGCAAAAAGGCCCTGGCAGGGAAAAGTTGAGGCAGTTACAACTGATAACCGGCCAAAACATGATACTTCCTGCTATTTATGTCCTGGTAATGACCGGGCAGGGGGAATAAAAAATCCTGACTATCAGGAAACATTTGTTTTTGAAAATGATTTTGCCGCCTTACAACCAGGGTTCCCTGAAGGAGAAATTAATAAAAATGATCTTTTACTGGCAAAAAGCGAATCTGGAATATGTAAAGTAATCTGCTTTTCACCACGTCATGACTTAACCCTTCCTGAAATGAGTGTGGATAATATTGTGAATATTATCAATACCTGGAAAAAAGAATATAGTGAATTAAGTAAAAATAAAAATATCAATTATGTACAAATATTTGAAAATAAGGGAGAGCTTATGGGATGCAGTAATCCTCACCCTCATGGTCAAATTTGGTCAGAGTCATCATTACCTGTTGAAATAGAAAAAGAAACGGAACAGCAACATCTTTATTTTCAACAAAATAAAACTACACTGCTCGAAGATTATTTGAAAGTTGAGTTACGGGAAAAAGAAAGAGTGGTATATGAAAATAATAGTTTTGTAATACTAATTCCTTTTTGGGCTGTTTGGCCTTTTGAAACAATGATTTTAAGTAAAAGAGCAATACAGAATATTACTTATCTTACAGAAGCAGAAAAAAAAGATTTTGCAGAATGTATCAAAATTCTCACAACAAAATACGATAATATGTTTAATATCTCTTTTCCTTATTCTGCCGGAATTCATCAGGCTCCCACAGATAGTCGGGAATATCCTGAATGGCATCTGCATATGCATTTTTACCCACCCCTGTTAAGATCAGCAACAGTAAAAAAATATATGGTCGGTTATGAGTTATTGGGTAACCCCCAAAGAGATATTTCACCTGAATCAGCAGCAGAAAGACTAAGGGAATTATCAGAAGTGCATTATAAAAGCAGGTAATTCTTAACAAAGAAATAACACTTTCCAGATAGGAATTTAATTTTGTTTATGTATAATAATAGTGTGAAGTACACAGGCTTTGATAATAATTTTTGATTTAGTATTGTGTGTGTCCATACTAAAGTGCCCAAGAGGGAATTTCTTATGTGCTTCCTTAAGATTATGACAAGTATTCATAGTTATTAAAAATACCAGCTTATGGTGTTTTGAGTGTTGAACCGGAATGTTTTCATCTAAAAAAGATATAGATGGAACTTGAATTTTATTAGTATTGAGAATACTTTTATGCTTATGAAAATTTTTTTGAATCAAACATAATATGTAAACCTGGCAAATATATCATGTAAATCAATATTTTTTTCAATCAAATTAAATTTATTGGTTTCTTTAAACGTCCAGCCTTATGGATATTTGAATGAAACTTTGATTAATAAATAATTACAATGGCAAATATAACATATAAAAACGGGAAAAAATTAAATAGAATTTTCAAAAGGCAACCAGAACATTTTAATAAAATAGTTGCCAAAAATTACCCTTTTAGTCTTACTCTACTGGAAAAGTACAAAGATAGTCTTGACTGGAGAGAATTAAGTGAAAATCCAAATTTACAATGGTCAGAAGAGTTAATTGAAAAATACATGGATAAGTGGCATTGGCATTGCTACGGTCATGTAAAAACAAAGACAGGTATTTCGGGTAATAAAGGCCTACCCTGGTCAGAAAGTTTAATAGAGAAATATGAACAGGTATGGGACTGGAATACCCTGAGTATGAATACTAATTTGCCCTGGTCAGTTAAATTGCTGGAAAAGTTTAAAGATAAATGGAACTGGCAGAACCTGAGTAAAAATGAAACTATACCAGTATCAGAAGAAATTATAGATAAATTTTATGATCAATGGGACTGGGATTGCCTTAGTTATAATAAAGGTCTGCCTTTGTCGCTAAAACTTATAGATGCTTATGAGAACAGATGGAATTATGAACTTTTATTCAGAAATCCGATATTCTGGGAAAAAATAGGCAAAGAGAATATTAATCATCAGCTTCTTGAAGAACTGATGGATAAATTAATAATAAACAGGCAGGCAAAACAGGAAGATTTTTTTACCTACTTTTCTCTGTAACAGAGAGATACAGCAACAAAAAAATTATTGTATAATTTACTTTGTAACTAATTGTTAAGTGGGGTTTGAATCATGTCAAAAGCTGAAAATAGTAAAAAAAAGCCAACAAAAACTCTAAAAGAAAAAAGAATGGAAAAACATGAGAAAAAGAAAAACAAAGATCAACCAGAATCATAAATTTGTTGGGGGTTTTAAGTGATTTAACATTAACCACAACAGAATCTGCCGTTTGGCAGTTCTGTTCGTTAACGTTAGTTACTTCTTTAGCTTTGCCGGGGACGTAACCTTATCCCCTCTGTACGGCCTGTAACTTATAAAGCACATATTCCTAACAGATTTCCTGCTACATCCGGTTCATTTCTGAACCAAATGCTTTCATGGATTCACCCAAGAGATTGCAGAATCTCCGCTTTTCCTCCCAAATTAATAGTGGCATTTACAGGGCTTTCACCCCGGGGACTCGGCCAGGAGACCAACCTTGAATTAGAAGGGAATTACCCCAACTAACCTTTAGGCATTGGATTTCGACCTGGGCATTTCTGCTTCAGGGTTTAGGTCAGCTCCATCCTCTTTTCAGAATTCAGAGAACGACCATGGCTTACACCAGGAAACCTTTGATATCCCTCATCACAACTTACGTTGCTTCCAGGCTTTCGACTTTCCTAACAACTTTTCAGTGCTAAGAGCATCCAGGTTGCTATCAAACAACCATCTGCCATCCTTTTCAGAACTTTGGTGTACTTCACAATCCTTGCGGATATGCTCCCTACAACCGGGGGGCAGTGGGCCTCCTGACATTCCTCATCACTAGCTTTCGCTGCTTCCGGATTTTTGACTCCTGATAACTTCCCTCACAGGATTTATTATCAAAGTGCCGGGGTTGCTATCAGACAACCTCATGGTATTCCTCATCACTGGCCGTAGCCGCTTCCGGAATTCTGGCTCTTTTCACTAACCCCATATCTGATTTTAGCTACTAGTTACCGGGTCTCATTACTTCCCCTCGATGTTTACCTGTCAGGGCAACTTCTGGTTAACCTCTACACTCACCTTTCAGCTTATGCATCTGCTTCACCGGGGCTCCGATACCACCCCCCTGATTATTGACACAACTTTCGTTGTTTAAGCCTTTGGCTTGCTTCACCGACCCATCTAAGTATCGGCTACTACCGGGCCGTAATCAGTTCAGCCCTGCTCTTTTCTCCTTGCGGATTCGAGCGTCACACTCCCTGATTAATCAGGTTACAGGCTCTGTATTCTTTCGAATCATCCCCTACTAGCTAAACGTGTGACGGTTTTGGCATTTGCCAGGGTTTCCCCTTTCAGTTTCTAAGCGGAGACTTACAAGCTCTTTACCTCACCGGTAGCTAGACCAGCTTTGGCTTTTTGCCTTTCGGTTTCCGTTTCGTTCCTTCACCGTATTAGTAATATTAACAATATAAGTTTTAAGTGTCAACCCTTTTCTTAAATTATTTTTTACTTTATCTTAACTTTATATTTTATAATCGCTGTAATCACTGCAAATATTGAATTTTAAATTTTTAAAAATATTTTGTTTCCGGGAAGGGTAAACTAAATTCTATTTTAGCCTTAATCATTTTTTTAGAAGTACTTAAAACAATAGTTAAAATAACTGAAGCCTTGGTAAAAATGAATAAGCATTGGCTGGACCTGCTGCAATACATTCTTTTACAAAGGAATCACTATCGTATGTAAGTGAGGTTCTTCTTGAAGAATCAAGGTTAGGGTTTAATGTTGTAAATCCTCTTACAAGTGCTTCGCTATCATATGATAATGACAAAAGCCTTGATGTATCAAGATTAGGGTTAATAGCAGTACATGCTCTTACTTTTATATCACTATCATAAGATAAAGATAAAAGTCTGGAAGTATCTAATTTTTGATTTATTACGGTATAACATCTTATTCTATAATCACTATCATAAGATAATGACAAAAGTCTGGAAGTATCAAGATTGGGATTAAGAGCAGTGCAAGCCCGTACATAAGAATCACTGTCATATGATAAAGACATAATTCTTGATGAATCTAAATTTGGATTCATTGCTACTGAAGCTCTTACTCTTGGATCACTGTCATAAGAAAGCCTTAAAAGCTCACTGGGAGAAAGATCATTTTTTAATTTTTTAGTCTTTGAAGTTTTTGTAATCGCCTGGTTGGCTAAAAAGTTTCTGATTTTTTCAAATATTTCTTTTTTACTTTTACTATCTGTATTTTTATTTACAGCGTTGACTGTAACTGGATTTAAACTATTCAAATCAACTGACTGAATATTTTGAGAATTACAACTAACTAAACTGATAGTAAGTGAAAAAGGTAAAAGTATTTTAATTATTTTTTTCATTTTTTATTTCTCTAAACTCTGATTACAAAATTAATTATAGGAAAAAAATAAAATCTTTTGCTAGAAAAATTTAAAGGTAAATTTAATAATACATTAAATTCTGACTTATGTGGAACGGTCATACCCCTTTGGAACAGTCGCGACTGGTCCCTACAATTTTAATTATTATTTTCAAATATTTTCTCATAATATTGGTTAATTTGTTTATTATTTATATCATTTTAGATTTTAAATACC
>CAYRDV010000045.1:0-9258 GCA_964422885.1 uncultured Candidatus Sericytochromatia bacterium | reverse complement strand
ACCTAATAGATAATATTTTATAGTATTAGCTTTATTTAATACAGTAACTACAATTACCACAATTGTTAGTTTCAACCTTTTCATCAAAATAGTTTAGGATATATTTTCTTTTACAGCCTTCAAAAGAAAGATATTTTTTTAGGACTTCAAATCTTTTGCTTTTTTTAGCAGTAATCTGTTTTAACTTTTTTTCTAAAAATTGAAGCTCTTTTTTATCAATATCTGAAATTAATTTCGCTTCTTCAATTATTAGTTCTATTGAGTTTATAATAGATTCTGAAACAGAAAATTTATCCCTTATTTTATTAAAACTTTCTTTTTTTGATAGAGCAATGAGTATTTTTTTTATTGCAGAAACAGAAGGTAGTTCCTCATTTAATAATTCCTTTTGCGCTTTGATATCAAAACTTCCATATAATACCCATGATTTAGCCTGAATCTTTTCATCACGCCCTCCCCGCCCTATTCCCTGATAATATTCTTCTATCGAAGAAGGGCAGTTCCAGTACACAACCATATCAATGTCAGGTATATCAATCCCCATACCAAATGCTGTAGTCGCACACATATACTTTATTTTCCCGGTTCTGAATTCTTCCTGTAACTTTTTTCTATGTTCCTGTGAGCATCCAGCATGATAATAACCTGTAATATTGCCAAACTTTTTTGCTAGTCTAGCCGCAACTTCTTCGGTCATATCTCTGGTAGAACAATATATTAGCGATTTATCCGAACCAGAAAGGAGCTTTTTTAAATATAAAAATTTTCCTAATGGCGTATAAAATTTCTTTGCTCCAAATGAAAGATTTTTACGATCAAATGTAGAAACAGAAATAAAAGGCTCTTGGATATCCAGACATCTGAGAATTTCCTCTCTGGTGTTTTTAGTCGCTGTAGCCGTAAAAGCAACTATTTGTGAAACAATTCCGTAATTTTTTAATCTGGAAACTATTCTTTTGTAATCAGGCCTAAAGTCATGTCCCCATTCACTCAGGCAATGAGCTTCATCCAGTACCACCCGGCTGATTCCCACATTTTTTAAAGTGTTGATTAAACGTTCGGATTGAAGCCCTTCAGGAGAAGTATATAGAAGTTTGTATTTACTTATATTTTTTAAAATATTTTTATATTCACCTGGCAACAATGTAGAGTTTAAAAAAGCCGCAGGAATATCTTTTCTTTTCAGTCCTTCAACCTGATCCTGCATTAAAGCGATTAATGGTGATATTACAATGGTTAAACCTGAGCTGATAATAGCTGGGAGCTGGAAACATAAAGACTTGCCACCGCCTGTAGCCAAAATTATCAGGGCATCTTTACCTGCAAGAATATTTTTAATAATTTCTTCCTGTGGTTCCCTAAAAGTATCATAACCCCAGTATTGTTTTAGTACTTCATGAATTGTTTGTAGCTGCATAAATTTTAAAATGTTGGATTTTTTGCAAATGTTTATTAAATGGTTTTATCTTAATTATATAATACTAAGTACTTTATTTTTATCGCCAAATTTATTTAAAATAATATGACAGAAAAACAAATAGATAAATTTACCGGGATTACAGGCATAATAAGTTTTTTCTAAATAGTTTTAGTGCCTGTGTCTACGATGTTTTTCTTTTTTCCAATGATTATTTTTTGGTAATTGAATTTTTATCTGAATTTGCGGTTCAGGTAAATGATGTCTTATTTCAGGCACTCTTTCCCTTTTGAAATCATGGTTGTCATGTCTGTAAAATTTTGTTCTTCTGGGTTCGTGTATAATCACCTTTTTTACTCTCGGATGATTATGGCGGATTTCTTTTGTTTCATGTTGGTGATTATCATTATTGGGAATAGTCATTACTCTGGCATTTGCAACATTGGTAAAAATAAGGGAACTCATAATACAAGTAATAAAAACTGGTAATTTTCTTTTAACCACTTTCTTTTTCCTTTTAAATAAAAAATATCACTGTCTTTACATTAGAAGTAAATTGTAAAAAATGTTTTAATAAATTGAAAAAAAAGTGTAAAAATACAAAACGATATATCTAAAAAACTGGCTCCATACTGTATCTTATAACTATTAAATCATTTGACATACTCCCACGGTTAAAACGTGGGATTCTAGGTTACAAACGATATTAGCCTGTATTAAACAAAATATTTCTAAATTGTTTCTCATGGTCTTACAATATCTCGCCTGAGAGACGATGCCCCATCTCATAATCCCTAATATTCAAAGCAGCATTTAAATCTCTGTCTATTATCAAACTACATTTTAAACAATGATAAACTCTGTCTTCCAGAGATAAATCCTCTTTTATATTTTTGCATTTAGAACACATCTTGGAAGAAGGATAAAACCTATCAATAAATGAAATATTTTTATGAATATACTTCTTAGACTGGATTTGGATAATATTAATAAAATTAGCAAATTTATATATATTATTTACTTATTTATTATCAAAATAATAGATAATTGTTTGCTTAATTTGCACTAACGTACACAAAATTTATCCAACGGCTGAAGCACGTTGGCCTTCTTTTGTCTTTTTCGTAAAATAAATGAAGATTTAACGAAAGTAAATACATTTTTTTTCTATTAACTAAAGATATCGTTCTATTAAAAAATTTGTGGAGCAATTAAACTAATATGTGTTATATGAGGTCTGTTTCATCAAAGACTGATTATCTAACATATGCTCCTGAATTAAAAAAATCTCATGAAAAAACAACCAATATTGATTTCAAAAATACTCCTGTTTTAGAAAAAAAAATAGATGAAAATAAGGCAACATCTTTACAAACAGGAAATGCGGAGCCATCTTTTTCACTTATTGAAAATGGCTCAAATTTATACGAACAAGAACTTGGAGCAGAGCTTTTATCAACCTTGAAAGATTTAAAGTTAGCAATTTCAGAAGCAAAACCAGATATTTCAGAAAAAAATAGTGAGCTCAATAATTTAGCAGAAACAATTACTGAATTGGAATCTAAGCTTAAAGAGGGTAGTCTTTCTGTAACTGAATTTGATGGCTATTCAAAATTAGTAAATAAAGCATTAGTTTTTTCAAAAAAAGAGCTAAAAGATGATTGCATTACAGATCAACTTACAAATTTAAAAAGTAAATTAAATAATTATCGTCATGCTGCTGGAACTAATATTGAAGGGCCTTTAGGTAAGAATTCAAATCTGGAATTCATCAGCAATTTTAAAATAGCGGAGCAACAATTTTCAGCATTTATATTAAATAAGTTAGACAACGGACAGATAAATGAAAAGCTGGCCCAGGACATATTATTAAGTGTACCTGAGACTAAAGAAATAGCTTCAATCGGATCTAAAGATTTTGCTAATCAGGCCATCAAATATATGGATGATTTGACTAAAGTATTTTCAGAACCAGGAAACAAACTTGATTTACCAAAAATAACTGAATTAAAAGATAACTTCAAAAAACTCTATGAAGAAAACATTATAAAATCATCATTAGCAAAAGCAGATTCAATTTACAGTACTTCTTCCCAATCAAAGATGGAAGGAAAAAAAGAAATATCTCTTGATAATGAAACAAAAACCAAAATATCCAAATCAATTGAAAATTTAGCAAACATAAAAAATAATCTACTTCCAAATGATGAAATTAAGAATCAGATAGCAGGTATTTCCAAAAAACTAGCCAGAATTGAGAAGAAAATAGCTGATAATTCACCATTGACAAATAATGATATTGATAAGCTTAAATTTTTATCCGAAGCACTTCAGACTAAGCTTGAAGGTAAACTTTCTCCTCAGAATAAACAGGTACTTACTGAATTATCAAATATTATTATTGATGTACAAGCAAAACAGGACGATTTATTACTTAAAGCCGATAATTACAAAAATTCTGTGGTTAAACTTAGCGCAAATTATAACAAATTTATCAAAAGTCTTTCTGATGTGCCAGAATCTCAAAAAGGTAGAATAATTGCTCTATTGGAAAATTTTAATGAAGACTATCAAAAAATAGTTGATTCAAAAGACCCAGTGCGTATTACAGTATATACAAAATTTTTAAATGATTTTCTATCTGAAATAGATGCTATAAAAAAAGACCCAAAAAGAGATGCTTCAAAGATAAGAAGCATCACTGAGAATTTTGAAACAACAAAATCGGCCCTTCATAATTTTGAAGATAACAAAATCGATTTTAAAAATTTAAAAAATCAACTGGAGAAATATCTTGGAAAAGAAGCTGTTGCTGTTATTGAAACACAACTGGCAAATATGCCTGATGAAAAAGAGGTTGAATCCAGTAGTAATTTTAAAGCTAATGATGACAATGCTCAGGACAATATGGTAAAAAATCTAAAAAAGAGCCTGAATAATTCATCCTCCAGATTACCTAGAAAATCAAGCTTTGATACACTCCTGAACCAGTTTAATAAAGTTCCTGAATCTGAACTTAAAACCAGTGTCAATAGCCTAATAGAAGCAATTCATAAAATCCCTGAAATTAGTAATGCTTTTGAAAATTTAATAACGGATCTTGAAGAGGTTTCCAAAGCTCAAAATGAATTAATCAAATCTAATCAAAGACTAAAAGAAGGTTTAGATAAATTAAATTTATATTTGACAGAAAGAAATGTCAGGAACCTGCTGAATGATTTGATAAAAGACTTAGGTAAACCGGAAGAGGGTATCTCAGATGAGTTAGATGAAAAGATTGCCTCTTATATCAAGGAAGCAGAAAAACTTCTTACTGAGCTTGAGGCTGGACCAGAAAAACCTAAAGAAGAAACAAGTGTAACTTTCCTTAAAACATTAAGGCTGATATTAAGAAGGCTTGATAATGAAGTAAGTGAAAGTAATAGAAAAACATTTGAAGGAAAGATGTTAGATTTTAATAATCTAAAAAGAGTAAAAGAAAATCAAGAAACTTGTGAAAAAATAGAAAAGATTCACCAGGAATTTATTAAAGTTCTCAGAGAATTAAGTAAAAAATCATCTTAATTTGTAAATTTTAACCAGCTGTTGTTTAGTATTCCCATTTTCCTTCCAATAATGTATTAGAAATTTCCTGAATAAAGGAATCAGCAACCAGTTTCGGTTTTTCTTCTACTTTCAAAATATGCCATTTTATACCATACATATCAGTAATACGTTTAGCCCACTTTATACTTTCAGCATCTTCAGGCGAACCGATAATAAATTTTCTCTTTTGAGGATTTTTAAGATATTCCTGAAAAAAGAAACCAAATTCCCATCTGCTGGTGGGGCCAATATTGGCAGGAAAGATACCAGCCTGCTTTTCATCCCAATAGGTTGGAAGCCAGAATGCTGTAATATCACACAAATTAAGGTATTGCCATTCCCAGGGAATCTGCTTGTTTAATATTTCTTCTTCAATAGATTGAGGGTTCAAATCTATATCTGACCAGTTACCGCTTTCAGGCTCAGGAGCAACAACCAGCATACCAGGGTTAAGCCTTTCATCTTCTTTTAGCTTTTGAATAACTTTTCTCCTCCATCCACTAAGCATTTGTCCATCAGGAGGAGTTGGTCCCGCCAGAAAAGCACCTAGTTTTGGATAAACAACAGTATTGTTTCTTGAATAAAGAGTTCTGATTGTTTCAGGCATAATTAACCTCTTAATTTACATTTATATAGTGTATATTATACACTTAGTTAAGTTGAGATTCAAGATGTTTTACAATTGCTTCGGCTATCACCTGCTTAGTTACCAAACGTTGTTCCTGTTGATTTTTACTGATGAGATACGCAACCTGCTCATCTCCACCTCCCTGTTCTTCTCCCCGGTTGGCAATGACAGCATTATATCCATCTTTCAAACGCTCATGCGAAATTTTCATTAGTTCCTGATGAGAAATATTCTGCTCAAATTTAAAAGTAACCATATATAAGTCAGGAAATTTTTGTCTTACTTCTTTTATTACTTTCTCTGTTGGCAGCAAATCAATTTTTGAAATTTGACCGCTGGGAATTTTACCATCATATACTTCAGCAGGTTGATAATCAGCAACTGCTGCCGAAAAAACAGCAAATTTATAATTTTTTTCAGACAATTTATTTGTTACCAACTTTTTATATTCAGAATAATCCTCAGCAATAACATGTGGTAAATATTCAGGTGGTTTCAAATAGCTTTCACCATGTATTAAAGTAACATCTGCTCCTGATACATATAATTCCTGAGCAATCAGAATTCCTAGTCTGCCACTAAATCTGGTGGTAATTCGTCTGATTTGATCTATCGGAACAGGTGTTGGGCCTCCTGTAACCAAAACGGGCACATTTTTTAACGGAGATTTACTGAGAATACGAGCCGTTTCAATTGCCAAAAAATCTATTTCAGGAATATTATGTTTTCCATAGGCATCTCTTGGAGGTATTATGTTTACCCCCAATACCTGAAGTTTAATAACTGATTCAGCAAAAATCTGATTATGCATACTGCCATGCATAGTTGGCACAACTATTATTTTTGTTTTTCCATTTTCCATTTTCCCCAAAGCCGATGCCAGAGTAGTAGTAATCAGGTTATCAGCAATACCATACCTGAATTTGTTAATAGTGTTATAGGTTGCAGGTGCGACAAGATATGCATCAAAAGATTTATCACCGCTTAGGTGCTCAGATCTGGCAGTAAGCTTTGTTATGACAGGCTTATTTGTACTCCATTCCAAAGTATCAATAGTTGTATAATGTAAAGATTCTTCCGAAACAAAAGCTGTAACATCAGCACCATGTTTTCTTAACTCACGGGCCAAAAGTGGTGATTTCATTGCAGCGATACCGCCAGAAACCAGTAAAGCAATCCTTTTTCCTGACAAATACCTGCTTATAACAGGAACATCATGATCTCCAAGTTCTGAAGGAGTAGGTGGTTCAGGCTGCCAGAAATTTTCCATTTTTTTAATTACCTTATATAATTCTGCCTAATATACATTAACATTTTTGCTTTAGTTATGAAAATTGAAATTCCTAAATATCTGATATTTGCGACTTTTCAGGAATATTTAGAAGTAATAAAAATTGAACATACAATAAAACCGGGCATTGATGGAATAATATATTTATCTTCTTCTATAGAAGGAGCTGTTGAGCTGACAAGAGTGTTTAACCCTTATATAGAAAAATTGCTTTTTACTAAAATCAAAACTGATTTACTGGATAAAAAATACTTTGTTGAATTAGAAAGTTTTGTCCCCTTAAAAGAGCCTGTATTTTTTTATCAGGGAATTATTTCCAAAGGAGCTTTTGACCCTAATTTTAAACTTTATAAGGTATAAATACTTATATGTGTTTAATCGTTTTTGCTTATAAATTTCACCAAAAATATAAACTTATCTTAGCATCTAACCGTGATGAGTCTTATAACAGGCCAACTCAGGATGCTCACCTTTGGAATACAAACCCGGTAATAGTAGCAGGTAAAGACCTTGACTTTGGTGGTACATGGCTTGGAGTAAATGAAAAAGGTCATTTTTCAGCAGTTACAAATTACCGGAAATTTCCGGTATCACAAGAAAAAAAATTAAGCAGAGGGTTTCTGATTACTGATTTTTTGTTAGGAAATAATTCTCCAGAATCATATTTAAAAAATATAGATGCAAAATCAGATTCTTATAATGGATTTAATTTACTGGCAGGTGATTTTGAAAAGTTATTTTATTATTCAAGTAATGAAAAACTAATCAGAGAATTAACTCCGGGATTATATGGCTTAAGTAATCATTTACTTGATACACCCTGGCCAAAAGTAGAGTTTGCCAAGGAAAAGCTTAAAGATATTATTTCACAGGATAATTTTACTGAAGAAGAGATTTTTGAATTTCTAAAATCGGGTCAGATTTATCCTGATGAATTACTACCTGATACAGGCATTGGGATTAATATGGAAAGAGTTCTTTCCTCACCATTTATCAAATCACAGTCATATGGCACACGCTGCTCCAATATTGTGATGATTGATTATGATAATAATATTAATTTTATCGAACAGGTCTATTTACCGGAAAATATAACAGGAAACAGAAACCAGTTTAAAATCACATTCCCAGAAAAGCCCGCTCGATAAACCAAACTGTTGCCATAGCCATTATTGCCACAGAACCAACCTTTTTAATTTTTTCTGACCAGGTAATCTTTTTCATTTGGGTAATAAGATACCAGGAAATGATTACAATAACAATCTGGCCTAATTCTATACCAATATTAAACGTTGCAAGAGTCAGAGCCAGTTGTTTTCCGGGAACCTCCATTTCACGTAATACACTGGCAAAACCAAGACCGTGAACCAGGCCGAAAACAAAAACAAGCAGCCAGTGAGCTTCGTCCTTTTTTCGCCAGAGATTTTCAGCTGCTATATAAATAATTGAGGCAGCAATACAGCTTTCCACAAACCTTGAAGGGACTGAAACAATACCAAGTACAGCCAGAGAAAGAGTAATAGAATGAGCAAGGGTAAAAGCTGTAACGATCTTTATCAGATAAGTAAATCTTCCACCAGCAAGTAGCAGAGCAATCAGAAAAAGAATATGATCATAACCAGTGGCAATATGTTCTATACCAAGCATAACAAACTGCCTGATATTTTCTAAAGTAGAAAGTTCTTTTAAAAATTCATCATTATGTTTTTGATCAAAAACGATTGTTTTTACCTGATTATTAATCACTGCACTGACAAGGCAATGTGCATTAGGAGCTTCTGGAGGAAAAAGACTGTAATGCAGCTTATAACTGGCAGGCGGGTTTTCCCATTTCCAGCTAAGATGTAATGTTGACTGACTATTTGAACCTGTTATATTTATTTTCTGTGTGTCCGAAGAACTAATACTTAATTCACCTTTAATTCCATCGCCTTTAAGATAAATATCATTGTCAAGAATTTCCTTAATAAGTTTTTCCTGCTCAATTATTTCTTCAGGAGAAATTTTACCATCCTTATTTTTATCTGCTGGCAGAAGAAATCTGGTTGGCAGAGTGAGGGTAGAATCAGCCCCTTTTTCATTAATATTTAGTTCCATTGCTGCCATATCAGCCCAATGGGCATCTGCAGGAAAGCACATCATGAAAAATATGACTAATGTAAAAATATATGCTTTCATTTAATTAACCTAAAAAATTTTTGATATATTTTACATTATCAGGATCAAAATAGGGATTAACTTTTAGAGCTTTATTATAATTTTTTTTGGCCTGTTCTTTATTACCAATCGCTTCCTCAATCAAACGCAAGACAACGGAACCTATACCATTACCGTTGA
>CAYRDV010000044.1:0-22941 GCA_964422885.1 uncultured Candidatus Sericytochromatia bacterium | reverse complement strand
GGCAATTACTGTTGCGGTTGGAAAAGTTGCTTTTGAAGCAAAAAGATTAATTGAACTAAAAAAAGTTAATCCAAATGTAACTGAAATGGAAATTGAATTTGTCAGAGAACAAATTATTACTTTAAATGAAAATATCAACACTGCAAGGCTTCGTCTGGATAGCCTGAGATTAATATGTAGTGATCCCGAAAAATGGTAAAAAAAAAGAAATATCACAAAGTGATATTTCTTTTTTTTTAATCTGATTTATCTTTTTGCTGTATTTAATTCTTTAACAACTTTTGATACTTTTACAATTTCAGATAAAAGTACACCTCTGTTAGCTCCACCGGAAGAAAAACATCCACCATTTGTATGAACACCAACAACATTGCCATTTGCATCAAGAACGCCTGAACCGGAACTTCCTGGTTCAGTATCAAGATCTTCATATTTCATATATGTACCTTCTGTACCAACCATATTACCAATTTCAATCTGTTTTGGCTCGCCGGATGGGTGCTGTATTATTGTTAATTTCTCTCCATTTGCCGGAGTAACTGCTCTTAATTTTGTCCAACCAAATTCTGCTCCTGGTTTTCCATCCAACTGAAGGATTGCATAATCCAATCCACCTAAATGACTTTCAACAACTTTTGTAATTTTAAAATGTTTTTGTGGTAAAAGTGAATTTGAACCTTTTACTTTTTCATAATTTAAAGCTATGTACTGAGATTTAGGTGTAGAACTATCAACACAATGGCTGGCTGTCAGGAAAAGATTTTCACCTATCAATGTTCCGCTACAGAATTTATCAGCTTTATCAGAACCACTGTCTTCCATTGCACCTACAGGGTTTTTATGAGCATTTACAAAATCTACTGGCTGGCCAAGGTTTCCATCATATGAATTTACCTGTTGTAAATCATTCTGACCACAGATACTTTTTGGTAATTTGGTTTTTACTTTATATGTTGCAGGATTTTGCATCTTACGGGTAAAGTCAGAATTATCAAGAGTTGTAATAGAACTAATATTTGTCTGAACTTCATTTTCTACTAAAAGGGGTTGTTGAGAACTACAACCTGCTACCATCATTAAAACTGCTGTTGATATTAATATTTTTTTCATTTTTCTTACCTAATTTTTAATTTAAATTTAACCTAATTTTTATTATAGTATAAACTTGTAGGAAATTGCTAGTTATTTTTGAAAATATTTGAAATTTTTTTTAACCGAAAATTTCATACTATATCTTTTTCCTATTTATTTGCAACATAAAATAACTTACTGAAAGCTTATATTGGTTGTAGATTCCCAATCAAGTTGGGAATGACATTTGTCTTCTTATTGTCATACCCGTGAAGACGGGTATCCACTACCAATTATTCCTTAAGTTTAATTTTCGCTATCAAAACGGAATTTGCTGTTTTGTTATAAATCATTTTTTCTTATATTGAATGTTAATTAAAGATAAATTTTTAATTATTGATAAAATATCCTTCAAGCTGTAAACTTCACAGAAAAATACAATGTAAAATTTAAATACTTAAAGGATAAGTTCACTATGATGTTTGATAATGTATCAATTATAGGATTGGCGCATGTAGATGCAGAACATATTATTACCTCTGCTAGTATTGAAGAACAACTTGCTCCTGTTATGGAAAAGTTAAAAATGCGCCCAAATATTATTCAGGGATTAACTGGTATAAAAGAAAGGCGTTTCTGGGACACTGATGTTCAGCCAAGTGAAGTGGCAACCCAGGCAGCAGTCAGAGCATTGGAAAATGCGAATCTTGATAGAAGTAAAATTGGCGTATTGGTTAATACTTCCGTATGTAAAGACTATATTGAGCCTTCAATTGCTTCACTAGTACATGGAAATCTAAAACTAAGTTCCGATTGTATGAATTTTGATATCGGTAATGCCTGTCTGGCTTTTTTAAATGGTATGGAAATTGTTGGAAATATGATTGAACGTGGGCAGATTGATTATGGAATGATTGTAGATGGTGAAGGAAGTCGTTATGTAGTTGAAAAAACAATTGAAAGACTTCTTCAGTCTGATTGTGATGAAAAAATATTTAGGGAAAATTTTGCCACACTAACCCTTGGTTCCGGTGCAGTTGCAATGATATTGGCCCATAAAAATCTTGCCCCTGATGGACATCGCTTTCTGGGTGGGGTCAGTGTGGCTGCGACTGAGCATAACAGGCTTTGCCTGGGGCAACGTGAACAAATGACTACAGAAGCCAGTAAATTATTAGTTGTTGGAATTGAGCTTGCAGCAAAAACATATGCCAAAGCAAAAGAGCAAATGCATTGGAATGATAAACAAATTAATGAACTTATTCTACATCAGGTAAGTGCTAATCATACAATGAAATTATCTGAGGCTCTTCAGCTTGATTTAAGCAAAATTTTTGCGATCTATCCTGAGTTTGGTAATATTGGCCCTGCTGCTATTCCAATAACCCTTTCAAAATCAGCCGAAGCCGGGCGTATATCTAAGGGTGATAGAGTGGCCCTGATGGGAATTGGTAGTGGTTTAAACTGCTCAATGATGGAAGTTATCTGGTAATGGACCTAAAAATTAGTAAGGATATTTATCCTTTTGCAGGAAAATTTTTAGAATTAAATGGTTTTAAACTTCATTATCTTGATGAAGGTGAGGGTGAGCCTGTTGTTATGTTACATGGTAATCCCAGCTGGTCTATTTACTACCGGAATATGGTCAATGGACTTAAAGATAATTATCGTTGTATAGTCCCGGATCATATCGGTTGTGGGCTATCAGACAAGCCAGATGAGTCAGAGTATAACTATGTCCTTAGTCAGCGTGTGGAAGATCTTGAGTCACTTTTAAATCATCTAAAAATTGATAAAAATATCACCCTGATTGTCCATGATTGGGGGGGAATGATAGGTATGTCTTATGCTACACTCCATCCTGAAGCAATTAAACGGATTGTAATCCTAAATACAGGGGCATTTCATCAGCCCCGGAAAAATGAGCTTCCCTTTTCTTTATGGCTTAGTCGTGACACACAGATAGGTGCTTTGATGATTCTTGGATTCAATGCTTTTAGCCGGGGTGCTGCAAATTTATGCTGTACCAGAAAGAAGATGTCAAAAGAATTACGTGATGCTTATTGTGCGCCTTATAATTCCTGGAAAAATAGAATAGCAACCCTTCGTTTTGTTCAGGACATTCCTCTTAAAAAAGGAGAGCCTAGTTATGATTTTATTACAGAAGTGCAAAACAAATTAACTTTATTCAGAAATACTCCTGTACTAATTTGCTGGGGTGAGAAAGACTTTGTTTTTAATAACTATTTTCTTGAAGAATGGCAAAAATATTTGCCCAATGCCGTTGTACACAGGTTTCCTGACTGTGGGCATTATGTTCTGGAAGATGCTTCTGATGAAATAATAAAACTTGTTGATGAGTTTTTAAATGCTCATCCTTTAAAAATATAGAATCATGGAAAGTTACGTTAATATAGCATCAGCTGTTGATTCAATGGCTGTAAGATTTCCCAATTCTCTTTCAATAGTTTTTCCTGAAGGTCGGGATAAAACCGGAAGAGTTAGCTATACCCACTACACTTTCAGACAATTGGCGGAAGAAACAAGGATTATCGCAAAGGGCCTTGAATGTGCGGGGATAAAACGTGGTTGCCGTACAGTTTTGATGGTAAAACCCAGTCTTGAGTTTTTTGCTTTAACCTTTGCTTTATTTAAAGCTGGTATCGTCCCTGTTTTAATTGATCCCGGAATTGGTATTAAAAATCTTAAAACCTGTATTTCTGAAGCAGAACCAGAAGCCTTTATTGGCATCCCTTCGGCTCATATTGCCCGTAAAATATTAGGTTGGGGAAAGGAAACTATCAAAAAAAATATTACAGTTGGTAAAAAATTATTTTGGGGTGGTTATACTCTGGACGAAATCAGGGTAATCGGAAAG
Source organism: uncultured Candidatus Sericytochromatia bacterium (assembly GCA_964422885.1). Lineage (GTDB taxonomy): Bacteria > Cyanobacteriota > Sericytochromatia > UBA7694 > JACMQJ01 > CAYRDV01. Next base: position 18,992 of record CAYRDV010000044.1, on the reverse strand, counting down.
TCTCTAAAAGAATATGAGTTTCCAAAGACCAGTGCTGATGAAATGGCTGCGATACTTTTCACCAGCGGCAGTACAGGTATACCGAAAGGCGTAGTTTATAATCATGGCAATTTTGTTGCTCAGTTAGAAATGATCCGAAAAGTATATAAAATAGAACCGGGAGAAATAGATTTACCCACTTTTCCTCTATTTGCCCTGTTTGATCCGGCTCTTGGTATGACAACAATAGTCCCTGATATGGATGCAACAAAACCAGCTAAGGTTGAGCCGTTAAAAATTATCGAAGCAATAGAAAATTTCGGGGTTACTAATATGTTTGGCTCACCAGCCTTATTAAACACTGTTGGTAGGTATGGTGTAGAACATAATATTAAATTACCCTCCTTACGCCGGGTAATATCTGCTGGAGCACCTGTTCCGGCAATTGTAATGGAAAGATTTTCTAAAATGCTTTCACCTGATACTCAGATTTTTACTCCATATGGGGCAACGGAGTGCCTGCCAATTTCTTCAATCGGAATGCATGAAGTTTTAAATGAAACACGTTTTAATACTGATAAAGGGGCAGGTGTTTGTATAGGTAAACCGGTAGAAGAGATAAATGTTAGTATTATTGAGATCTCTGATGATCCGATTTCGGATTGGAATGATTCATTATTAGTTTCTAATGGCAAAATAGGTGAAATTGTTGTTAAGGGGCCCAATGTAACAAAAGCCTATTTTAACAGGGATAAATCTACTGTTCTCGCTAAAATTTATGAAACAGATGGAAAAGAAGTAAGGCATCGGATGGGTGATCTGGGTTATTTTGATGAACAAGGTCGGCTTTGGTTTTGCGGGCGAAAGAGTCACCGGGTTATTACCGAAACAGAAACTTTATTTACAATACCCTGTGAAGCTGTTTTTAATACTCACCCGGCAGTTTATCGTTCTGCTCTGGTGGGAGTTACAATTCATGGAAAAATGGAACCTCTGATCTGTATTGAACTCGAGCATGATAAGAAGGATATTGGTACTGAACAGCTTATAAAAGAACTTTTGGAAATTGGTAAAAATTTTTTTCATACAAAAAATATTACGAATATTTTATTTCATCCTTCATTCCCTGTTGATATCAGGCATAATGCCAAAATATTCCGGGAGAAACTGGCATTATGGGCACAGGAGAAAATTAAGTGAGGGTTTTAGTTACAGGTGGCGGTGGATTTCTTGGAAAAGCAATAGCTGGTCTGCTAGTGGAAAAAGGTTTTGATGTAATCAGTTATTCAAGAAACGAATATCCTGAATTGAAAAAATTGGGAGTTAAACATCTAAAGGGAGATTTAAATAATATAACAGCTTTAACAGATGCTATGGAGGGATGTGACTCTGTTTTTCATGTAGCTGCCAAAGCAGGTATCTGGGGACCCTATGAAGAGTTTTACAATGCCAATGTTACTGGCACCGAAAATGTACTGATTGCCTGTAGAAAACTAGGTATAAAAAAGCTGGTTTATACCAGTACACCAAGTGTCGTTTTTAGTGATGGTGGTATAGAAGGCGGTGACGAATCATTGCCCTATCCGGATAAATGCGATTCACATTATCAGAAAACTAAAACCATTGCTGAAAAAATGGTACTTAAGGCCAATAATCAAAACCTAAGTACAGTTTCCCTTCGTCCACATTTGATCTGGGGCCCTGGTGATCATCATTTTTTACCCAGATTGGTTTCCAAAGCAAGAGCTGGAAAATTAAGAATTATTGGTAATGCTCCTAATCTTGTTGATTCCGTTTATATTGATAATGCAGCTTTAGCTCATTTACAAGCATTTGAAAAACTGTATCCCGGTTCTCCGGTTGCTGGTAAAGCATATTTTATAACTCAGGGTGAACCTTTGCCAATTGCTGATTTGATTAACAAAATTCTCAAAGCAGCTAATGCTCCTTTGGTTACTAAGAAAATACCTTTTAAGTTAGCGAATATTGCTGGTTCTGTTTTTGAATTTGTTTATACGGTTTTGGATATAAAAACTGAACCACCACTTACAAAATTTGTTGTAAAGCAGTTATCAACTCCTCACTGGTTTAATATTAGTTCTGCTAAAAAAGATTTTGGCTATACGCCTGTTATTTCCACAGAAGAAGGAATGAATCGGCTTAGTGAATGGCTCACACTTAATCCTGAAATAATTAAAAACCTATAACGGGTCTGGCTAACTTACTGTGTCTTAATTCTTCCTTCGAGGCTTGCAGTTTTAGGTTTCTTGTTTTATTTCTATTTCAATTATTTTCTTAATATCTTCGATTAACTGTGGAATTTTATTTTTTGAAACTTCCCAAACTATCTGATAATCGATTCCAAAATATTTATGAACAATTTTATCTCTTGTTCCTGCGATAGCTTTCCAAGAAATATGGGGATATTTTTTTCTTGTTTTTTCAGGAATATTTTTAGTTGCTTCTCCTACTACTTCCAATGCTCTTACTGTAGCAAATTTGGTTTTCATGTCTTTAACGAAATCTTCAAAAGTAATATTATCAGTGAATTGAATTGTAGCCTCTGAATATTCCTTAATATCATTAAGATAATCCATTATTGTTCTTTTATTTTTCATAAATATTGAACCTCAGAGAGAATATATTTGCCTATATATGGCTTTAGTGAATTTTTCATTACCAAATCTACTTTTACTTTAAAAATATCGCTTAAATATATTTCCATCTCAACAAATGTAAATAAATCCATTTTACTGTTTTCTTCAAACTCAACCAAAATATCAATATCACTTTTTTTGTTTTGTTTTCCCCTAACATAAGAGCCAAATATACCTATAGTTTTTACATGATATTTTTCTTGTAAGTAAGGTTTGTTTTCAGATAAGATTTCTTTTATTTTATTTAAGGTTAATTTTTCTTTCTGAATACCTCTCATAATTCTCCTTTAAAAGCACTGTTTAGTATTGATGATTTTAAAGATTTAAGACTTTCAAGTTTTTTGTTCAAATCTATTTTTGTTTTTTCAATTTTAATTTGAAGGCTTTTAATATATTCAATAACATTCTTTTGCTTTGTTAAATCTGGTATTGGTAAAGAAAGTTTTTTAATTGATTCTGAGGGAACTCTTTGCCTTCCTGTTGCTCCAATCATATTTAAAATAAGTTGTTCTCTTATTTCTGGAGATCTAAAATAAAATAATAAATATTCAGGGTTTAAACTTTCAAGAGCTTGAATTGGATATACTTCTGTTGTGGCAAAGCCTCCATTAATATTACTCATAATGGCAGTTTTATTGTTTTCAGTGCAAGGTGTTATTTTTGCAACAAGAACAGAATTTTTTTCAAACTTTGTATATCCTGTTTTAATTTCTTCATATGGCTTTAATTCAAATTTTGAATTTATACCTGTAAATTGATCAATATCACTCATAGAAACAAAAGGAACTTTTCATTTTCAATAATTTCAGGGTTATAGCCTTTTTTTGTGCCAATATAAGCAACTTCAAAAAGATTTTTTATAGGATAATTTGCTTTTAGTTCTTCAAAAACATCATTAAGTACAGAAGCCATAAGCTTATTGGTATATTGTATATTTTCTTCAAGAAGTTTTATAGCATTGTCTATTTTCTCAAAAAGTAAGTCGAGTTTTTCTACTATGCATTTTTGTTCTGCTAGTGATGATAAGACCACAAAATCTTTATCAAAACTAATCAGTGAAACTTTACCAACAGTTCCATCTTTTGAGAATAATATATCTCCATTTTGTGGGTTACATGAATTTTTAGCTAATTCTTTATAATCTATTTCTGAAATATTTTTACAATTTTCAAAATCAATAAAACCGCCATTATCTAAATCTCTTACTGTAATATATGGATATCCGACATCAATAGTTTTTGGTGAGAAATGAGAACCATCTGTTATTTTAGAGCATAATTCGTCAATAGTAAGATATTTCCAAACATCAGGCAAATTATCTACCTTACTTATATCCTTTTTATCTTCTAAGATAGAAATATTTGAAGTCGTATCGTTAAAAATATTAAGTTGAGTTTTTTCCAGTAAATTTTCTTTCATTTATATGTTTTCTCTAAGGTATATAAATCTTCAATCCTGTAATAAATCTAAAATCTTTCAGGTTTAATGTAAGTAATTCAATATCCTTTTCCAGACAAGTTGCGGCAATTATTGCATCAGCTATGATTAAGCTATGACTTTTTGAATAGGTTTTTATTAGTTTCATAGCCTTTTCTGAAATTTTTTCATCAATATGAATTAAATCAAAATTTTTAAGAAATTTCTCAAGCTTTGTTACACCTTGCTTATTTTTTGCTCCCTGAATAAGTTCCATATAAACTATTGAGTTGATAGCAAAATCTTTATCAGAAATTTTATCAAGTAAATTATTTTTTCCTCTTAAAATCTCAATCAAAACACAGGCATCAACCAGCACTACCCCCACTGTTCTTTTCTCCATCTGCGTTGTATATCTTCAGAAGATTCTTTATCCTCAAAATCATCTTTCCACATCCCAAATACTTCATCAGTATTGATTTTTTGTTTTGTAGATATTTTATTGTTTTCAACTTTAGCTTCACTTTTTAAATGAGTGTATTCAGAAAAAAACTTTTTCCAGTCAGAAATTGGTATTACAACTGCTTTCTGATTACCATTTTCATCTGTTAAATATTCTATTTTCATAAAATTAAACCTCAATTTTATTGTATTTTCTTCAAATATTTATCTTAAAATCTTCTTTATCAATACTTCCTGAAAACTTAAGCAACTCTTTGCCTTTAACCCCTTCTATTTTAGATGATAAAGCCTTAACAAAATCTAAAACCTGAGCTTGTTTATCAGAATAAAGTTGTTCAAGTTCATTTATTATCTCTTCCTTTAATAAAGCATCCATAATTTAATAATCCTCCTACTAATTATTTTAATAAATAATCAATATAGTTTTTTTTACCACATTTGTTACCAAGTAATTTTCTTCCATCAGTATAGTAATATTTTCGTACAATGAAGTTTTCATCCCATATTCTCTCTTTAAGTTTGGGATCAATTAATTTTGCTCTGGTAACAGTCTCATTTAAATTCATTTAAATAATTAAAATCACAAAATATTAACACCCATTATACTTGATTATTACATGATTTTAAAGATTTTTTCTTTTACCTGCCTTGGATGGTAGGCTTTTTTAGGATAGGCAAATCTTAATTTTCTGATTTAAATTTTTATACAAAAAATTCCTATTATTTTTTCTATTTGGTTTTAATCGCATGTCATCCAATAGAAAAATATATAAAATGGATAAAAACTATAAATCCTGACTGAGTTTTTCCAGTAATTTTTTTAATTCTTCGATTTCATTTTGTAACTGAGTGATCATTTCCACTCCTGCAAGATTTACACCAAGCTCCTGAGTAAGCCTTTGAATAAACTGAAGCCTTTCTATATCCCTTTGAGAATAAAGACGGTTTTTTCCCATTCTTTTTGGGTTTATCAGACCTTTTCGTTCATATAGCCGTAATGTCTGTGGGTGCATACACACAAGTTCTGCTGCTACACTAATTATATATAGAGGCCTATCTTCTGTTCCCATAAAATTCCTCTCTGTTTAAATATAAGGGCGGTTTATAAACCACCCCTAAAGATAATATCTTATACATATACCCGGATTTCCGAACCATGAATACTTTTGAACACTTCAATTTTTGCCGGGAATGCTTCTTTTAACTCATTCATGTGAGTAATTATGAGAATTTTTTCAAAATCATTTGATACAGTATTTATTGCTTCAATTAATCTCGAAATTCCTTTTGCATCCTGAGTTCCAAAACCTTCATCGATAACTAGTGTTTTTAGTTTTGTCCCAGCTCTCCGGGCAAGGATTTTTGATAATGCCAGCCGGATTGCAAAATTTACTCTGAAAGCTTCACCACCACTGTACATTTCATAGTTTCTAGTCCCCAGTTCATCACTGATAAAAATATCAAGGGTCTCACTCACTTTTTCATTTGATTTATTGGTTTTTCTGGTGTTAAAGGTAATATTCATCCTTCCTTCTGTCATCCTGTTAAGTAAAGAATTGGCGGCATGTTCAATCTCAGGTATGGCGTTTTCGATGATTACTGCCTGAATACCATTTTTACCAAAAGCATTAACTAACTCTTTATAAAGTTTACCTTCATAATCAAATTTTTCTCCCTTTAGCTCACTACTACTGATATCAATTTTTACTTTTTCAATATGTTCAAGTTTTTCCATACTTTTGATTAATTCTGTACGGAATAAATTTTCGTCTTTTCTAAGTTTGTTATATTCTTCCGATGCTTCATCAAGCTGTTTTACTTTTTCAAATAATTCTTTTTCTAGTTCTGGGATTTTTTCAATTTGTGCATGTTCCTCATAAATTTCTTTTTCTAATCGGGATTTTGTAATATTTAAGCGTTCAACTTCCTGACTGATTGTAAAACTTTTTGTTACTGCCTGTTGTAAATTATTCCAATGATTTTCATATTCTCTCAGTGAATTAATTCTTTGTTTTAAATTTTGATGTTCTTCTTTTTTATAATCAAGTTCGCTCTGCTCTTTTTGTAATACTTTTAATTCAGTTTCTTTTTCCCTGGCAAATAAATTACTTTCAAGGCTACCAGCTAAATTATTTTTTTTGTTTTCTATATTTGGTAGTAATTCTTCTAATTCAGAAAATTTAGTTTCTGCCTGTTCTAACTGTGAATGACGTAACTCTGCCCATTTCCAGTCATTTACTTTGGCCTGCAAAATTGCTAATTTTTCGGGATTAAACTCTAACTGAGACAGGTGTTCGGTTGTTTCTGCAAGGTCTTTTAAGAGATCAGAGTTAACCTGATTTGATTCTAGTTTTTCAGTAATATTTTTTAATTCAGTTTCGAATAATTTTATCTCTTTTTTTGCTTCATCTGCATTTGCAAGTAACTGTTCAACTTCTCCAAGCTGTTTTTGGATGATATCCCTGTTTTTTAAATCAGTAGTTACTTTTTTATATATTTCACGAAATTCGTCAATCTGCTTTTCAATTCTCTGATTATCAACCTGTAGCTGTTCAATCTCTATTTCAATGGCCTGAATATCCTGGCGGTATTTTTCAACAATTTTCTTTTTATCGTTTTCATCAAGATAAGTATTACACATCGGACAATTCGCTTCATGTATTTCCGACCATTGTTTTACTTTACTTTCATATACTTTGGTTTCTTCTGTTTTATCACCAATTGATTTTTTATTATGCTCTATATCACTACTAAGTTTGGTCCCTTTTTCCTTTATGCTGTCACGATAAACAACCAGTTTATCCAGCTCTTCAATTTTCTTTTCCAATTCCTCATTTTTTTTATTTAGTTCGGGTACAGAAATAATTTGTTTCTGCCGATCAGAAATTTTTGCTTTGATTCTGCTTTCTGATATCTTAAGATTATGAATTTCTTCCTGTAACTTTTTTTCCAGTTGATGTTTTTTTTCGGATAATTTTTGAGCAAGGTTTGATTTTTTCTGGTATTCAGATTCTTCCTCCCTGGCTTTTGCCAGTTTGTCGAATGATTCAATAATTTTTGTTTTATCTTTAATTATTTTTTCCTGTTCGGCTTTTTCTTTTTTTAGGTTTAATACTTTCTCATCTAATTTTTGTAGTTCCAGTTCAAGCTGGTGCCTTTTTGAATTGATTTCATTTTGAGTTGCATGAATGTTTTTTTCCAGCTCAGAAAACTTCATCAATTTTGTCGAAAGAATATCCTCCTGTATTTTAAGAGATTTCAGGGTTTCAAAATTTTCTTCTATTTCTACTTTTTTTTCGATTATTTTGTTGAGTTGTTCTAATTGACAGCTGATATTTTCAATATCTGTATTGGTAGATTCCAATGATTTTTTGTTATTCTGGTATGTTTTATTGATCTGATTTAAAACCGATAACTCATTTGTTAATATTTCCTTTTGGGACATTAAATCATTAATTAGTTTCCCAAAATTTCCTAATTGTTCTTCAGTATGAAAAAGTGATATTTCAGTAACTTTCAGCCGGTCTTTTATTAGTTCTTCATCTGCAACTAAATCTTTCATCCTTTCGATTTCAGTATTAATCTGAATTTTTTCAATTTCAATTTCTTTCAGTTTTTCTTTAGCTTTTTCCTGAAGCAGATCATACTGTGTAAGGTTTAATATTTCAGAAAGTACTCTTTTACGATCAGTGGGACTTTTAGTTGTAAATTCGTCAGCTTTTCCCTGCAAAATAAAGGCTGAGTTTACAAAAGTAGGATAATCCATTCTGACTGTTTCAATTATTCTGTTTTGTGTATCTTTTATCGTTCTTCCGGTTAAGGCTTTATATCCGTTTTCAGAAAGTACCTGAAACTCAAGAGAAGATTGTGATGACCTTTTCCCCCGGACTTTACGGGTTGCTCTAAGAATTCTGTAGACCTGTTCTTCAAGACGGAATATCAATTCTACACTCATTTCAGCTTCACCAAGACGAATCAGGTCTTCATTATATGGTGCTCTTGCTTTGTCCCATAAGCACCAGGTTATTGCATCCAGTATTGATGATTTACCAGCACCATTCTCTCCCGATAAACATGCTACATGAATTTCTGAAAAATCAAGCTCGAGAGTTTTGTAACTCATGAAATTTCTTAAATTAAGGGTAATAGGAATCAAGCTTTTTTATCCTCCTGATACTTCCAAAAGCTGTTTTGCCCGTTCCAGTAAATCATCCTTAAAATCTTCGAGATGAGGAAATAACACCAGATATTTTTCCAAAGCCTGAATTGGGTCAACACTAACTGTTTCGTTTAATTCAGGTTGTCGGGTTCTGGGTGAATTGTCCTGGATATTGGGCTGAATCATATAAAAAAAAGTATCGGTAAAATATTTTCTGATTAGGTTGTCATTAATCAGATGACTGTTATTTGTTGTTGCTGTATATCTTAGCCGGACAATTGCCTCTTTCAGATTCTTTTTTTTGATAGCTTCGACAATATCATGATTTGGATCTTCTGATTCAGTAACATCTACATTAATTGTGATAAAGGTCCGGGCTGGTAATTTGATAAATTCAAAGGTTGTATTCCTTCTTTCCAGATCGATTACCATAAATCCTTTATCTTCCTTTTCTTCTCCGAAATCTACTCTTTCAATACTACCGGAATAAATTACCGGAGGCTTGGGACAAAGCACCTGAAATTTATGGATATGACCAAGAGCAACATAATCAAGTTCTTTTCTGGAAACAACCGAAAGTGGTATTGAAAAACTTTTTCCTACCATTAAATCTTTTTCGGCACCAATTGTTGCCTGATCAATACCAACATGAAAGGTTAAAATAATTGGTAAAGCCTGATCCGCTTTTAAAATCTGAGATGTGATAAGTTCATCAATCCTTCCTGTCAGAATCTTTTCTACTTCTTCTACAGTTTTTGAACGGTAATCTTCATTAGTCAGCAAAGCACTTTTGGAAACATAGGGAATAGCTATTATCTGGACAATACCATTTTTTGTTTCAATATTAAGAAACTGTGGTTTTTCTACTACATAAACATAATCAATCTTCAAGGCTGAATAAATATCCATCGAGGTTGCTTCCCCATACCGATTGGAAAGATCATGATTGCCAGCCAGAAGAATCGTTGGTATTTTTGCCAAAGCAAGGCGATATACTCTTTTGGCAAATTCTCTCTGTTGGGTGGAATTAGGAGATTGAACCTTAAAGGCATCTCCGGCAAAAATTACCAAATCAAAATTATTATTGATTGCATGATCTATTATTATGTCAAAAGAACGTAAAAAATCCTCCATTCTGGTGTTTAGGCCAGTATTAGGATTAATATACCCATAGTTTTCAATTCCAATATGGATATCGGCTGTATGTAAAACCTTTATTTTAGACATATAATAATTATAGCTAATATTGATATAGTGAACATTAATTTAAGTAATTAAACAAGTATAAAATAAGATTGTCAATCAAATATTAAGTAATCAGATAATATATTTATCAATTAATATACTGCTTATTAAAATAAACTCTGGTTTTACTTACTTATTGAAAATCAACTACTTCGTTAATATTTCCATAAATCTGAGAACTACTGAAATTATAATCCTGTTTATTTATGATCATAGGCATACCTGATTTTGGAAATAGAGTAACTCTAAACTGGCGGTCTATTCGAGAACCAGGGATAACTTTTAGTCTGAATTTCTGAAGTATTGTTGAGATTATAATTTTTATTTCCATCATGGCAAAAGCTGCTCCAACACAGGCATGTGCTCCAAAGCCAAAGGGAATATATTCAAAGGTTCCTGGTGTGAAATTTTCCCACCTTTCAGGAATAAAAGATTCAGGCTTAGAAAAGATTTCCGGCATATGATGAGTAATATAAGGACTTAATACTACTGAAATACCCGCAGGTAAGTCAATACCTCCCAGGCTAAAATCACGGGTACTTTTTCTGCCGAGAAAACTTGCAGGAGGCAGTATCCTCATACTTTCCTTTATTACATTTTCCAGATAAACAAGTTTATCAAGCTGTGAGACAGAAGGGGGGTCACCTTTTAGGTTACTTTCAAGCTCATCAATCAGTTTTTTCGTTATTTCCGGGTGCTGAGCCAGTAAAAACAGGGTCCAGGTTAAAGCATTTGTTGTTGTTTCATGACCAGCTACAAATAAAAGGTAAGCCTGACCCACCAGTTCAGAATCAGTAAATTTATTTCCTTCTTCGTCAGTTGCATTAATTAATGATGATAACAAGTCTTTGCTATTGAGGTTTGCCTGCCTGCGCTTTTGTATCATCTCTGTCATTTCATTTTCAAGTTGCTCAGCTAATTTAAGTAATTTATTATATGGGGTTCCGGTAAGATTAAACTGAAATAACTCAACCGGTGCTGACGTTGACATCTCTACAACCTTATTAATAAGTTCACTGGTGGAATCAATTTCACGGTTAGGTTCTAAACCGAAAAGGCATTTACTGGCGATTTTAATAGTTAAAATCTTCATTTCTGCAGCAATATTCTTTTTTTGTTCAGGTATCCATTCACTAAGAAAATCATTTGTAATATTAACCATATCATTATGATAAACTTCAATATATTTTTTTGTCAGGACCGGGGTAATCAGCCTTTTTTGCTTAGTATGCCTTTCTCCCTCATTGGTCAGCAGGTTTTCAGAAAGACGCTGAGCGGATGAGTTTGGTGGAACAATTAATGCACTAGGATTATTATGAAACAAATCAGGTTTAGAAAAGACAAACTGGTTATATTCCGGGCCAAATACTGAAATAATGAATGGAGAGTTATTAACCCAGGCAGCGATTTTTCCATATTTTTTATAAAGCATTTGGGCATGGGTAAAAGGGTCTTTGTAATACTGGTACAAATTACCTCTCCAGCCGAGGAGCGGAAATATTGGTGGACCTGGGATTTTTACAGGTTTAAAAGTCATTACCATAAATTTATCTCTGTTCTATAAAATTTAAATTCCAAATATAGTTTAAAATAAGTTTGGTTTCAAGGTTATTAATTTATAATTAAAGTTTATAGCAAAATTAGTTCATTTAGCTAAGAGAATAGTGATGCCATTTTTGGTCAGAGTGACATGTCATTTGAACCTCAGTGAAGAATCTCAAGATTTAGCTATTAAAGCTGTAAATCAACAATTTGGTTAATATTTCCATAAACCTGGGAACTACTGAAATTATAATCCTGTTTATTTATTAGCATAGGCATACCTGATTTTGGAAATATAGTAACTCTAAACTGCTGGTCAATTCTTGAACCAGGAGTAACTTTTAATCTGAACCTCTGTAAAATTGTTGCGAGAATAATCTTCATTTCCATCATAGCAAAAGCAGAGCCGACACAAATATGTGTCCCAAAACCAAAAGGCAGATACTCAAATGTCCCTGGTGTATTATTTTCCCACCTTTCAGGAATGAAAGATTCAGGCTGATAATAAATTTCCGGCATATGATGGGTTATATGAGGACTGATTACGATTGATGCTCCGCCAGGTATATCATATCCGCCAAGGCTAAAATTCCTTGTGCTTTTTCTGCCAAAAAAGCTGATTGGTGCTAATATTCTCCAACTTTCCTTGATTATATATTCAAGATAAGTCAGTTTATCCAAAATGGAAACAGATGGAGGAGCACCTTTCAGATTACTTTCCAGTTCATCAATAAGTTTTTTCATTACTTTGGGGTGCTGAGCCAGTAAAAACATGGTCCATGTAAGTGAGCTTGAAACAGTTTCATGACCTGCCACAAATAAAAGATAAGTTTGACCAGCAAGCTCATTATCGGTAAATTTATTTTTTTCTTCGTCAACTGCATCCATCAATGAAGATAATAAATTCTTAGTTTGGGGTGGCGATTCCCGGCGTTTTTTAATTATTGCTTTCATTTCGTTTTCAAGTTCTTCAGCCAGTTTAAATAGTTTATTAATTGCAGTTCCTGAATTATTGGGTTCAGTTACAGCATTAGCAGAAATTTCACCTACTTTTTTAAACAAATTTTCAATTAATTCAATTTCATCAGAAGATTCAAGCCCAAAGAGACATTTAAGAGCCAATTTCATACTCAATATTTTCATTTCATGAGCAAAATCTTTTTTCTGTCCTGAAGCCCAGTCAATAATAAAATCATTGGTAATATTGACCATATCATAATGATAAATTTCAATATACTTCTTTGTAAGTAAGGGTGTAATCAGCCTTTTTTGTTTTGCATGTTTTTCACCTTCATTTGTTAAAAGGTTATCTGATAATCTAAAAGCTGAAGAATTTTTAGATGTTGAAAGAGTACTGGAATTATTATGAAAAAGGTCTGGTTTTGTTAAAACAAACTGGTTATTTTCTGGACCAAAAACAGAAATAATAAATGGTGAATCTTTAATCCAGGCAGCTATTTTCCCATAATTTTTATAAAGCATTTGGGCATGTAAAATTGGATCTTTATAATTTTCAAATAAATTTCCTTGCCAACCGTGAATGGGTGATAATGGTGGGCCTGGTATTTTCACAGGTTTAAAAGCCATTGCTTAATTGACATAAAAGTTTTGTTCTTAAATTTAAAGAGTGTGCTCGGGGCGAGACTTGAACTCGCACGGGGTTTGAGCCCCGCAGGATTTTAAGTCCTGTGTGTCTGCCGATTCCACCACCCGAGCAAATGATTTGTTAATCGGACATTAAACATTATATTAGATACCCAAAAAAAAACAAGGGCAATTTTAGAAATTGCCCTTGTTTTTTTTAATTTATAATGATTCAACTATTAAAGCTGACGCTTCACCCCCGCCAATACACAGGGTTGCAAGTCCATATCTCTTATTCATTCTTTTAAGCGCATAAATGAGGGTTGTCAATATTCTTGCCCCACTTGCCCCAATAGGATGACCAAGGGCTACTGCACCACCATTGATATTAACTTTTTCAGGATCAATATTCAGTTCTTTGATCGCTGCCATAGTTACTGCTGAAAAAGCTTCATTAATTTCAAAAAGATCAATATCTTCAATTTTTAATTTAGCTTTATCGAGAACTTTCTGGATGGCATAAACAGGTGCTGTTGTAAACCATTCAGGTGCCTGAGCATGACTTCCATGAGCAATAACTCTGGCTAATGGCTTTACCCCAAGTTTATCTGCGACATCTTTACCCATTACTACCAGTGCGGCAGCCCCATCGTTAATTGATGAAGCATTTGCTGCTGTAATAGTTCCATCCTTTTCAAATGCTGGTTTAAGTGTAGGAATTTTATCCAGTTTTGATTTAAATGGTTCTTCATCGGTATCTATTCTGGTTGGATCTCCTTTTTTCTGAGGTATTTCAATAACTGCAGTTTCATCTTTAAAATAACCCTCTTTAATGGCATTTAAAGACTTTTCATAGCTTGATGTGGCAAACTGATCCTGTTGCTCTCTGGTGAACTCATTTTTCTTTACACACATTTCGGCAGCATTTCCCATATGAAAATTATGGTAAGGATCCCATAAACCATCTTTGATCATTGAATCTGTTGCCTGAATATTGCCCATCCGGTAACCCTGACGTGATTTTTCCAGAAGATGGGGGGCCAGTGACATATTTTCCATACCACCGGCAATAATAATATCAGCATCATTGAGCATGATTGCCTGAGATGCCAGCATTACTGCCTTTAAACCAGAACCACATACCTTATTTATGGTCATACAGGTAACAGAGTTCGGTAATCCTGCTCCCAGAGCCGCCTGTCTGGCAGGAGCCTGTCCTTCACCAGCAGTTAACACATTTCCCATTATAACTTCATTTACAGCTTCAGCATTAATACCGGCTTTTTTAAGTGCCTCTTTTATGGCAATACTGCCAAGTTCTGTTGCTGGTATTGCTGCAAGAACTCCATTAAAGCTTCCGATAGGTGTTCTGGCTGCACTTACTATTACTACTTCACGCATGAAATATTCTCCTTTGAAAATTCGTTACCCTTAATCAGGTTTATATTTAAATTTTAACTCTATAAATAACATTTCATTATATACATTTTCTATTGTTAATAAAAAAATTAAACTTGACTTTTTTAAAAATATAAGTTTAATATTGTTTCATTGTCATTTTTATGATCTATTATCTATTATTTGTTTTAGTGTGAATTTTATTGTTAATGCAAAAAGATGTTGCATACTGGATTGCTTTTAATAAAATTAACGGTTTAGGGCCTGTTAAAATTTATAGCATCTGGAAACATTTTGGTAGTCTTGAAGCAGCCTGGAATTGTCAAATTCTTGAATTTAAAAGCTTAGAGGTTCTTTCAGAGGGAAATATTGTTCAGTTAAATCAGGCAAGAGAAACAATTGATCCTGAAAAAGAATTGAAGTTGCTGGAAAAAAGAAAAGTAGGTATTCTTACTCTTATTGATGAAGAATATCCGAAAAATTTGAGAGAGATACATGATCCTCCTTCAGTTTTATTTTATAAAGGAAGGATTAGTCCAGGTTTGTTTGACAAATGTGTGGGAGTTGTTGGAACCAGAACTCCAAGCCCTTATGGAATGATGGTTGCCAGTTCTCTAAGTTGTTCATTGGCAGAACTGGGAGTAACAATTGTTAGTGGATTGGCAGCGGGTATTGACAAGGAAGCGCATTCAGGAGCATTAATACCTGAAAATGGAAAAACCATTGCTGTTTTAGGTTGTGGAGTTGATTTTATCTATCCTCCTTCTAATGCAAAAATATATGCGGAAGTTGCTGAAAGAGGTTTGGTTTTGTCAGAATACCCACCGGGTGAAAAACCTGAAATGTGGCGTTTTCCGGCAAGGAACCGTCTGATCAGCGGGCTTTCAAAAGGAGTAATTATTATTGAGGCAGGAGAAAAAAGTGGAGCTTTGATTACAACTGATTTTGCCAATGAACAGGGAAGGGAAGTTTTTGCTGTGCCGGGAGATATTACCAATCCTATGAGTAAAGGCCCAAATAACCTGATTAAGCAGGGAGCAAATGTTGTAACTGAAACAATGGATATCATTAATATTTTAAACTGGAATGTGATAATTGAAGAAAATAAAACAAATGTTAATATTGATAAGCATCCTCATATTGAACACATTAATATGACTGAATCTGAAAAGGAAATTTATCTGATTTTAAATAATATTCCCCAACATTTGGATAATATACTAAATAAGGTATCATTACCGTTAGCTGAGCTGACAGGTAATCTGGCTATATTAGAATTGAAGCAGTTGGTAAAACAATTGCCTGGTAAGTTATTTGTTAAGGTATAGAAGAGAAATTAAAAATGGCTAAATCATTAGTAATTGTTGAGTCCCCGGCGAAAGCCAAAACTATTAGCAAAATACTTGGAAAAGATTTTCAGGTAAAAGCTTCAAGTGGTCATATCAGAGATTTACCCAAAAAAAAGCTGGGAGTTGATGTTAGAAAAAAGTTCCTTCCATCATATGAAATCATGCCTGATAAGCAGAAAGTCGTTGATGAATTGCATAAATCTGCTGAAGGATGTGCAAATATTTATCTGGCACCGGACCCTGACCGTGAAGGTGAAGCTATTGCCTGGCACTTATCAATAATACTAGAAGATCTTGGGATTAATATCAAGAGAATAGAGTTTAATGAGATTACTAAAGATGCAATTAAAAAAGCAATTAAAAAGCCAAGAGATATTGATACTGAAAAAGTTAATGCTCAACAGGCAAGAAGGGTTCTTGATCGTCTTGTTGGTTATAAAATAAGCCCACTGTTATGGCAAAAGGTTAAAAGAGGATTGAGTGCTGGCAGAGTTCAATCTGTTTCTGTAAGATTAATTTGTGACCGGGAAAATGAAATTGAGGCATTTAAGCCTGAAGAATACTGGACAGTTGATGCTGAAGTTTCCAAAGATAACAAAAATAAATTTTTTGCCGGTCTTGCAAAATTTAATGGGAAAAAACCTGATTTAAAAAATGAAAAAGAAGTAAAGAAAATTCTTGATACCATTGAAAAAGATAATTTTGTTGTTAAAAGTATTAAAGTTACTGAACAAAAAAGAAATCCTTCACAGCCATTTACAACCAGTACACTTCAACAGGAGGCTTCCAGAAAATTTGGTTTTACAGTAAAAAGGACAATGACAATCGCCCAGCAGTTATATGAAGGTATCGAAATAGGAAGCGAAGGACCTGTTGGTCTTATTACCTACATGAGAACCGATTCTACCAGAATTGCCAAAGAAGCTTTAGATTCTGTCCGGGAACATATTGAAACTGCTTATGGAAAGGAATACCTGCCTGCGGAAGCCAGAAAAGCCAAAGTAAAAGCAGGAGCACAGGATGCTCACGAAGCAATAAGACCTACTGATATCAGCAGGACACCAAAAGATTTAAAAGCTCATCTTAAACCAGATTTTTTCAAACTTTATAAACTGATTTGGGACAGATTTGTTGCCAGTCAGATGGAAAGTGCCATAATTGAAGTACAGACAATTGATGTTGAAGCGGGAAAATCGATTTGGAGAGCAAAAACCAATAAAATAAAATTTGCCGGATTTCAGGTCCTTTATCATGAAACAAAGGAAGAAGGTGAAGAGGACGAAGAAGAAAGTGTGAAATTGCTTGATCTTAAAATTGGTGATAAGTTAAAAAAGCATAATATTACCCCTAAGCAGCGTTTTACCCAACCTCCGCCCAGATTTTCCGAGGCTTCTCTGGTAAGAACCCTTGAAGAAAAAGGTATTGGCAGACCGAGTACTTATGCTCCAACTATATCTACTGTTCAGTCAAGGGGCTATGTAGAAAGAGAAAATAAAGTACTCATACCTACTGAGCTGGGACGGCAGGTCAATGAGCAACTGGTAAGTCACTTTCCTGATATTGTTGACGTAAAATTTACGGCAGATATGGAAAATGATCTGGATAAGATTGAATCAGGTAAAAAAGAGTGGCAGGCTGTCCTGAAAGATTTTTATGATCCTTTTGTAAAAACTTTGAAGGCTGCAAAAGAAGAAATGAAATCAGTTCCTATTATCAGTGGTGAAAAATGTGAAAACTGCGGAAAAAATATGTTGATTAAATCCGGTCGATTTGGTGATTTTCTTGCCTGTGAAGGTTATCCTGAATGTAAAAGTACAAAGCCGATTATCAAAAAAATAGGGCTTAAATGTCTAAATTCCGGGTGTGAAGGCGACATTATTGAGAAACGAAGCAGGAAAGGTAAAACTTTCTACGGTTGCAGCAATTATCCAAATTGTACTTTCACTTCATGGGATGAGCCTGTTGAAAAGAAATGTCCTGATTGTAGTTACCATATGGTTAAAAAATTCAGCAAAAAGAAAATTCCATTTTTACTTTGTTCTAATGACACATGTAAAAAAATGCTGAATATTTCCAATGCAAAACCAAAAGCTAATAAGGAACAGGAAGAAAACCAGGAATCAGATACAGAGAAAGTAGAAGCTTAAAAATAGCCTTAACATTATCTTTGAGTTTAAAGATGTAATGAATTTTTATAAGTGTCTTGAAAAATTTTGTAATTAGGAAAATTTATGATAGAATGTAATCTCGTTAATTAGAATTTAAGATTTACTTTAAGTTGGATTTAAAATAAGGAAGGGTATTAATATGGCCAGAAGATGTGATGTTTGTGATAAAGGTCCTTTGGTAGGATTTGCTGTTAGTCACTCACATGTAAAAACAAAAAAGAGATCATTACCAAATCTTCAAAGCGTAAAAACTTTACAAAAGGGAACTCCTGTCAGATTGAAAGTTTGTGCTTCATGCTTAAAAGCTGGAAAAGTAGTTAGATACTCCAGACCAGCAGTCTAAGCATAACAATATAAATTTATTTACAGAAAACTTGCTCATTGCAGGTTTTCTGTTTTTTTAATGGTGAATAGAATGAAATTAAAACTTATTTCCTGGAATGTAAATGGTATTCGTGCTGCCAAAAAGAAAGGCTTACTTGATTACCTGGAAAAAGAAAAGCCTGATATTTTTTGTGTTCAGGAAACAAAGGCTTCTCCAGATCAACTCGATGAAGAACTGACATCCCCGAAGGGGTTTCAGGTTATTTATCATTCCTGTACCAGAAAGAAAGGTTATAGCGGAGTTGCGACCTTTTCCAGTTCAAAAATACTTCCTGCCTCATGCTCAACTGGTTTTGAAATTGAAAAATTTGATATTGAAGGCAGAGTTGCTCAAACAGACTATGATGATTTTGTTCTTTTAAATGTTTATTTTCCTAATGGCGGGATGGAAGGACGATTACAATACAAACTGGAATTTTATGAAGCCTTTTTTAATTATTGTGAAAAACTAAGAAAACAAGGAAAAAAATTAATAATCTGTGGCGATTATAATACTGCCCATCAAGAAATTGATCTGGCAAGACCAAAGGATAATGAAGGTACTACCGGCTTTATGCCTGTTGAAAGGGCCTGGATAGATAAAATAGTAAAAGATGGTTATGTAGATACGTTCAGAGTCTTTAACCAGGAACCTGAATGGTATACATGG
>CAYRDV010000043.1:0-22981 GCA_964422885.1 uncultured Candidatus Sericytochromatia bacterium | reverse complement strand
CTCTTAATTTATCTTCAAATCTGTGTTCAATACCAGTTTTTCCAATAATATCTCCTACCTTATAATTTTTTTCTTTTAGATCATCAAGCTCTTCATAAGAAATTTCACCAGTGTAGCCGAGTATATGTGATGCCAGATTTTTCTCCGGGTGAACACGAGTTATCGCATGTTCAATGGTTAATGCAGGTAGAGAAAGACGATTTTCCAGGAGATAAGAGATCGTTTCCTGATCCAAATCATGTTTAATATCAATTGGGTAAGGGGAATTTGGTCCGGCATATTTAAGCTTATTGATAATCATTTTTGGTTCTAAGCCTAACTTACTTGCCAGCTTTTTAACTTTCTCTTCCACATCTGGTGTAATTTTTACAGGGTAAATCATGACAGAGTAAGATGTTCTGTTATCAACAAGTACTTTACCATTTCTGTCAAAAATTAGGCCACGGTTAGGTGAAATAGGAATAATTCTTAGTCGGTTATCTTCTGAACGTTTTTTAAAGTGATTATATTTGTAAATCTGAAGAAACCAAAGTCTCGTTCCAAGCACAGCCAATAATAAAAAGCAAAACAAAAATAAACCGATTACCCTAAAATTGTTTCTTGGTTTTAATCGGAGCTTTAAACTATCTACACTAAAATTTTCTTCAACTAAAAAGCTCAAATTCTTAACAAAATTTACAAAATATTTTTTTTTAATTTATAGATTATAATGACATTCTTAGTATATATTATAATCTTTATAGGTTACGTTTAAGTGAAGAATGTTTAAGGCTATTATTTTAATTATCTTTTCTGTTTTTCTTGGTGTAGTAGGCCAGGTAAATCTAAAGCAAGGCATGACAAATGTTACAAAGGTGGAAAATGAGAGAAGATTAATCCATAATCAACAAAAAGAAATAAAAGAAGTTACCTTTTCAGACAAGGCAAAAAATATATTTTCTTTATTATTTCATGCTTTCCTAAATATCAGAATAATTGCTGGTATTTGTTGTTATTTTATCAGCATGTTATTGTGGCTAATTGTACTTTCTAAAGTAGACCTGAGTTTTGCTTACCCAATTTTGGGAATAAGTTATATTTTAATTGTTTGCTCTGGAGCATTTATCTTACATGAAAATGTATCTATTACCCGGTGGGTTGGAGCTTTTATTATCAGTGTGGGGGTTATACTGGTAGCCCGAAGTTAAGAGTCTCTTTTTAATTTTGAATGATAAGCAAACCTGTCATTAAGAATTTGATAAAGATTTTGCCTTAATATTGAATCCTTTACAGTAAAAATTACACCCTTAATATATCCAAAATCATTATCTTCAAAAACATCTGACTCTGTTAAAAATTTATGTATTAATAAAGACGTTAATTTTTCTTTGCCCTTTGAATCCAGATATTCAATATATCTTCGGGCATCATTAAGTTTGGTAAGTGAATCAATCTTAATATTGTTTACATATAATGCATAAAGAAGAAATTCCTTTGTTTTTTGGCTTTTGATTTTAGCGATATCTTCTTTTATTTTACCTATCTCAACTGAACCCAATTTGATTGAATCAAATAATTTATCTTCTATCTGATTGGCAATAATAACATTTTCTTGAAATTTCCTGTAGTTTTTCAGATCTTCATAAAATATTAATAATTCTTCAGATGTAAAATCATGCCTTAACTCTCTATAAGTACCGCCAAACATCAAAGTATGCTCAAGAGCGATTAACCCATGACCTTTAATATATTTACTTAAAGGCCCGTTAAGATATGTAATACCCTTTTTATTTTTTAATTCGGGATCTATTTCATTTTCAGGTGAATATTGATCAACCAAATCTGTAAATTTATATTTTTCTGCAAGATAATTAACCAATTTTATTACACTGGGATAGATATAGAAATCATCTTCAAAATTTTCAAAATCACCACTAAAGTTTTCTCTGATTCCTAATTTTCCCCTTTTCCCAAAATCATTTTTTCTACCTGATTTGCTTTGTAAAAAACGCCAACCAACAATTTCTATATTTATTGCTTTATTGTATTTTCTATCCTGCTCAGGCATTTTATTTTTTATCTTATCAGGAACATGAAACCATGTTGTGGCCACTTCACTTTTGGAAAATTTAACTGCATAGGATTTAGCTGGCCTATCAGGGTAATCAGGGTGAAGTAATGGTTCGGTTACAACATAATCAACACCGATAATACCTTCAGACATTCCCGGTCTTTCCTTAAAAAGAGTTTTTATTACACTTAATGCATTATTTGCATCTGTCCAGTGTAAAATTACAGGTGGTTCTCTATCAGCATTAGAAACTTTATCTGAATATTTTAAATGACTTATTTCGTAATTTAAACGAACAATATTTTTATTTTTTTCATCTTCTGACTTTTTTGATAAATAATTATAATAATAAATTCTTAAAAATTCATTAAAATTAATAATCCCTGAATCCTTTTCTTCCTCGCTGATACTTATATTTCTAATAGTACTAAAGTTGGTAAGTTTATATTTTGCTGAAAGAGCCGCAGGAACATAAGTAAAATTGGATAATAAAAATAGACTTGCTGTTAAAATAGAAATTTTAGCTTTTAAACTCATAATGTACCTACTAAAATATTATTCAATAATTCCCTTTAAAGGAATCTTTGTTTGTTGGAACACTGAAAAGAAAAATCAATAAATTATTAAATCTTTAAAGTATTTTGATATTGATGTAATCTATATAATTAAGTATAGTTTAATAATATTATTTCGGTACTCCGAAACAGGGGCCCCCTCCCTTTAGGGGAATTATTTTAATTTCTTTCTAATAATAGATTATAGATAAAAATTTACTGATAAGGCTTATATCTACGGGAAAATTTATCTAATTTTAAAAAACATTTAGAAAGTTAACAATGGTATTATTTAGTAACTAAACGATTTAAAAAGTAAGAAATTTATATATTTTAATTATTTTTCTGTTTTATATAAAAGTTTGGTTTAATTAATAATATTATTGTCTTCTTAATTCTTGTTTATATCTAATTTTACTAAAAATTTAAATATATTTTTTCTTTATGCATTGACGTAAATAGAAAAAATATTAAATAAAATATTATAAATTCCATAGTAAAATTTTAAAATTTCTATTTTAAATAGGCTATTGTCATTTTATAATTAATAGGTTATTATAATTTCAAAATATAATATAAATATAAGAAAAAGAATTGTAGTATTAAGGTTAGAGGAGATAATCGATGAATTTAGTTAATATTGGTTATGGAAATGCAGTTTCTGCTGATAAGGTAATAGCTATTGTAGCACCAAGCTCTGCACCAATTAAAAGAATTATTCAGGATGCCAGAGATGGTAATAAGTTAATTGATGCTACCTATGGTAGAAAGACCAGAGCTGTAATTATTACAGACAGCAATCATGTTGTTCTTTCTGCTTTACAAGCTGAAACTGTTGCAAACAGACTTTTAGAAGAATAGTTTATTAATTTATAAATTATTCTCTAAAGCTTAAAGAACAAAGATAATATCTTTGTTCTTTAAGTTTTATTTTTTGATTTTACTTGAAAAAACTTTATTTGATTTTGTCTTATTTGCAAAAAGTTAAAGGTAATATATAAAAGATTCTTTTAATAAAAACTACTAAACAATTTTAGGGTTACCTGCAAATATTAGCCCTCTGCGTGGATCAACAGTTATAGTTTCATTTTCCCGCAATTTTTCAAAAACACCGGAAACGCCTAAAATTACAGGAATACCTAATGACATTGAAACAATAGCGGCATGTGATGTGAGACCACCTTCTTCAGTTATCAGAGCCCCACATTTTTCTATTGCCTCCATATAATCACGATCTGTCATTGAGGTTATTAGGATATCACCCTTATTTATTTTATTTATAGCTTCCTCAGGAGTGTTGGCAAAAATAGAGTTTCCGTGAGCGATGGTTTTCCCCAATCCCATTCCCTGAGCAAGAATTGTTGATACAACTTCAACTTTAATAATATTTGTTGTACCAGCGACACCTATAGGCGAACCGGTAGTAATAACAACAATATCACCGTCCTGGATCAAATTAGCTTCAGTTGAAAGATCTACAACAATTTTTATCATTGCATCAGTGTCATTAGCTGGCGGTATCAATATTGGATGTACACCCCAAACCAGAGACATTTGTCTTAAAGTGGAAGATTCAGGAGTGGCGGCAATTATTAAAGCAGGAGAGCGATACCTGGCAATTTTTTTGGCAGAAGAACCTGAAAAAGTTGCTGTTATTATTGCGGCGGCATTTAAGCTTTGTGCAATATAGGTCGCAGCCATACTTACTGAACCTGATATTGTATATAATTGTAATCCTGTATAATTAAGTGCAAACTTGCTTATAAGTTCCATATCCGCTTTATGAGCAATTTTCGCCATTGTAAGAACGACTTCCATCGGATATTTACCAACTGCTGTTTCATTAGAAAGCATTACAGCATCTGTTCCGTCAAAAATTGCATTAGCAACATCAGTAGTTTCTGCTCTGGTTGGTCTGGGATTACTTACCATAGAATCAAGCATTTGAGTTGCAGTAATAACAGGAACCCCAAAATTATTACACATTCTGATTATTTTCTTTTGTAATAATGGGATATCTTCGGTAGGCAGTTCAACACCCATATCCCCCCTGGCAACCATTACAGCATCTGAAACAGCCAGAATATCTTCAAGATTATCAATTGCCGATTGGCATTCTATTTTTGCAATAACCGGAATTTTTGAATTATATTTTGCAATATAATCTTTTGTTTCCATTATATCTTCTGCTCTTTGTACAAAAGAAACCGCAATGAAATCTACTCTTTGTTTTATACCTAAAAGAATGTCTGTTTTATCTTTTTCCGTAAGGCAACTTATACCAAGACTTGTTCCTGGGAAATTTACGCCTTTATGGGGTTTTATCAACCCACCAACTTTTACTTTACATACAAGTTTATCTACTTCCACACTATTAACTTCAAGCTCAATTTTTCCATCATCTATAAGAATAGCAGCTCCTGGTTTGATATCCCTCAGAAGATTTTCATATGTCACAGATGCAATAGAGCTATTGGCAATCAAAGGGGCATTGGTTAAACAAAAGGTAGAATCATCTGATAATAAGGCCTCTCCATTTTCAACTTCACCAATTCTTATTTTTGGCCCCTGAACATCCTGAATGATACCAATAATAGCGTCTAACTCTTTGGAAACTTCTCTGATTGTTTTAATAGAATTTGTATGAACTTCATGGGTTCCATGTGAAAAATTAAGTCTGAAAACATTTACTCCAGCATTAATTAAAGTTTTTATCATTTCTTTTGATGAACAGGCTGGACCAATAGTAGCTACGATTTTAGTACGTCTAAAGTTACTTAACATTGATTCCTCTTAAATATTTAATATTATCTATAACTCTTTAGTTGTTAAGGGTTTCCAAGAACAAATGTATTATACCATGAAACTAATTTATAACCTTTTAAACATTAAGAATAGAATATTTAATATAATAATATTAGAATAATAAACTTAAATTAACTTTTTATTCAAAAGCAAGATTTTTAGGGCTCTAATTTGATATAATTTATAATATTATGAAAATTATGTAAGTATAGTTATTATGGATAAGATAATTCTTAATGATATTTCAGTATATGGGTATCATGGAGTATTATCCCAGGAAAAAGAATTAGGGCAGATATTTTTAACTGACCTTGAAGTTGAATTGGATTTAAAAAAAGCTAGTAGTACAGATGACTTAAATTTTACAGTTAACTATGTTTTTTTAAGCGATATTGTTAAAAACATAGTAAAAAATGAGAGTTTCAATTTAATTGAAACTCTAGCAGAAAAAATAGCAGCAGAAGTTTTAAAAAATCCCCTGATTCAAAAAGTTAAGGTAAGACTTAAAAAACCATTCATACCGTCTAGAGATTTTTCTGGTCAGGTTTCAGTAGAAATATTTCGTGAAAAATCTCAGGAAAAAGGAGGCTAGTATGTCCGTTGCTTATATTTCTCTTGGCTCTAATATGGGAGACAGGATAAAAGCGATAAAAAAAGCTATTCAATTATTAGATGATCATCCAGATATTATAGTAAATAAGGTTTCATCTTTTTATGAGACTGAACCTCTGGAATATCCGGATCAAGACTGGTTTATCAATGCGGTTGCAGAAATTGAAACCAAATTAAACCCTGAGGAATTACTTAAAATTGCAGTAGAAATAGAAGCTAAACTTGAAAGAGTTAAAACTATCAGATGGGGTCCCAGAACTATTGATGTAGATATTTTATTGTATGGCTCAGAATTAATTTCTACTTCAGAATTACAAATACCTCATTTAAGAATGCATGCAAGATCATTTGTTTTAATACCACTCGCAGAAATAGCAGGGAATTTAAAACACCCTATATTAAATAAAACGGCAAAAGAATTGTATGAACAGCTATCTTCTCCGACTATTGTCAGAAAAATTGAAAAAGAAAAGGAAGTACAAAAAGTTTAACCCATCATTGCTCACAAACCAACAACCTATCCGCATAGTATAATTTATTTTAGGGTATAGTTAGTTAATTGGATAGTTTCACTATTCTATTAGAAATGAAAGAGAAAGTTTTCTTTAATGAAGGCAGGTTTTGGAGAATGGGTTTTTAAGACCATTGATTATGATCAGGCTATACCATTGTCTGAAAATTTAGGAATTAGTGTTTATACGTCCCAGCTGCTTTTAAATAGAGGAATTACATCAAAAGAAGAAGCTTTAGAGTTTTTAAATGTACCAAATCAGCTCATAATGGAGTCCTGGGATAAATTAAAAAGTGAGGCAATTGGAAAACGCCTGCTGGAAGCAATCAATAAAAAAGAACTGATAACTGTACATGGGGATTATGATGTAGATGGGGTTACGGGTGCAGCTGTTTTATGTCAGTTTTTAAAAAGTAAGGGGGCTACTTTTAATTTTTTTCTTCCTGACAGGTTTGGTGACGGATACGGACTTAGCTCAAATACAATAAAGGTTCTTGGAGAAAATGGTACAAAAATAATTATTACTGCTGATTGTGGTATCAGTAATGTTGAAGAAGTAAAACTGGCAAATGAGCTTGGTATTGAAGTAATAATAACAGATCATCATACACTTCCTGAAATTTTACCTGAAGCAAAATTTATTTTTCATCCAGGTCTGGTAGAAGATAAAAAATTTCATATTTTATCTGGTGTAGGTACGGCTTTCCAACTAATTAGTGATATCAATCTAATCATACCATCTGTATATGATGTTTCTCCTGATGATTATCTGGATTTAGTTACCATCGGAACGATAGCAGATATCAGTCCGCTAAAAGGTATAAACAGAGCTTTAGTTCAATACGGGCTAACAAAAATAAAAAATACCAAAAGAATTGGTCTTTTGATCTTAATGGAAAATGCCGGAATAAAGCCAGAAAATTTTTCTGCAACTGATATTTCTTTTAAAATAGTTCCAAGACTAAACGCTGCCGGAAGAATGAACAAAGCAACGCAGGCACTTGAACTTCTGATTTCAGAAACTGAAGAACAGGCTCTTGAATTAGCCAAAAAGCTTGAATCACTTAACAAACAAAGACAGGAACTTTGTGAAAAAACTTTTTTGGAAATTGAAGAACTGATAGCCAATGAAGTTAATCTGGAAAATGACAAAGCGATTGTAATTGCTAAGGATGGTTTTCATCACGGAGTAATAGGCATTTTATGCTCAAGAATTCTTGAAAAATATCACTGCCCGGTTTTTATAATGGCAATAGAGGGTGAACATTCAAGAGGCTCAGCCCGAAGTACAAATTTACATTTGGTAGATGCATTAAAATCAGCGTCAGATTACCTGATAAAATATGGAGGGCATAAAGGTGCAGCTGGCTGGAGTCTTAAGACATCTGACCTGGAAAAGTTTAAAGAAATTATTCTAGAATTTGCAAAAGAAAATATTTCGGATAATGATTTAAAAAATAAACTAAATGTTGAAGTAGAAATCCCGATACAATCTATAAATTATCAGCTTTACAGAGAACTACAGGATCTTGGCCCCTTTGGTGAATCTAATCCTTTTCCGGTTATTGGAATTAGAGATTGTCAGATTACAGAACAATACCTCAGTAAAAATGGGGCTCATCTTTTTTTTAATGTTAAAGGGGAAAATAAGGACTATAGAACTACATTCTGGAATGCAGCTCATTTTTATCCACTAAATGAAAAGATAGATTTAATTTTTAATATTGTTGAAAATAATTGGCGCAACAAAATCTCATTGGAATTAAAAGCCGTAGCTGTCAGAAATTCTCAGTTTGAAAAACTTAAACAGGAAAAACTGAAAAAATTCCAGGCAATTAATCGTAATGACACGCTGGAAATCGAATTTCCTGTTAATCAGTTAATTTATAAACCAGCTGACATTGGCTATCTTACCAATTTCACAGGCCAACACCAGATAAATTTTCCTGAAAATATCAATCATTTTATAAAAAAAATAAAAATTATAGATTATCGAAACTCTATAAACTCAATGATTAAATTGTCAGAACTTTTCTCTAAACTTGATGTAGAAACTATAAATATTTATAGTTCAAAAAAATTTGATTTACCTGAAAATTTAAAGGATAAGTTAAAAGAAATAAGTACTGAAAAAAATACTATTAAGAAAAAAAATCTTATAATATGGGATTTACCATTGAAAAAAGAGCATTTACACCATATAATGAATATTGTTGATGCTGATAATATTTATATGTTTTTTAAAGAAAATTCTTTACCAAATAAAAAAATTAACTCAACCATTCTAAAAGAAGTTCTAAAAAACCTCTATGTTTATAGTGAAAGTATGAATGATTTTATTAAATCCTGCATTGAGTATTTAGAGTTAACTCAACTTCAGCTTTCCCAGAGCCTTACTTTTCTTATAGAGGCAAAATATATACTTGAGCAGGAAGGAAAGAACTTTATAAAACTTTTAAATAAGGGTGTAAGACTTTCAGAGTTAGAGTCCTACAATAATTATGCAAAAGAAGAAACAAAATATAATAACTTCTATAATATAATGTTATGGGGCTCAATAAATAAAATAAGTAATATTGTAGAGGTAAAAATATGATGTCAGTTGCTGATATAGAAATAGAAAAAATTAAAAACAATATTAGAGATATTCCTGACTTTCCTAAAAAAGGCATCGTTTTTAAAGATATAACTCCGGTACTAAGAGATCCAGAGCTGTTAAAACTTTCAATAGAAAAAATTAAAAACTTACTTGCCCATCAAGAAATTGACTATGTTGTAGGTATTGAGTCCAGAGGGTTCATATTCGGTTCTGCCCTGGCAGTTGCTTTGGGAACTGGGTTTATTCCAGTACGAAAACCTGGAAAATTACCTTATTTAAAAAAAAGTATTAGTTATTCACTGGAATATGGAGAAGATACCCTTGAAATTCATGAAGATGCTATAGAAAAAGGGAAAAAAGTTGTTATTATTGATGATCTTTTGGCAACTGGCGGTACAGCTTCCGCCACTTTTGAACTTTTAAGCTCTATGGGAGCTATTGTAGTAGAAGCTGTATTTTTAATAGAATTAGAAGCTTTGAAGGGTAGGGAACGGTTATCTGCTTGCAAGGTTACGAGTTTAATAAGTTATCAGTAAAATCTGATAATAAAGAAGTACAAAAGGACACAGAATCTGATCCTTATAAAGAATTTTATTATAAATTCGATCCTGAAGCAGAACCAAAGCTTCAGAAACTTGTTGCCAATCTTAAGGAATATATTACTAATCCAGAAGAAATTGAGCTGGTAAAAGTAGCTTTTGGTCTAACTGTAAATATGCATGGCTCGCAGAAAAGAGCATCAGGTGAGCCTTATTATCTACACCCGGTAGAAGTTGCAGAAATTCTTACCAATCTAAACGCAGATCCAGAAATGGTTGCCGCAGGGCTTATGCATGATATTCTGGAGGATACTGATTACCCTCCGGAAAAAATGAAAGAGGTTTTTGGTGATAAAGTTTATCAGTTGGTCGACGGAGTTACCAAATTAAGTAAATTTTCTTTTTCTTCAAAAGAAGAAAGGCAGGCTGAGAGCTTTAGAAGAATGTTCATGGCAATGGCCAAAGACATCAGAGTAATTGTAATTAAACTGGCAGATCGTCTTCATAATATGCGTACTCTGAATCATCTTGCTGAACATAAGCAAAAACGGATTGCCAAAGAAACTATTGAGATTTTTGCCCCACTTGCCAACCGCTTAGGTATGGGTAAAATAAAATGGGAACTTGAGGATATGTCCTTAAGATATCTTCACCCAGAAGAATACTGGAAAATTACCAAACACATTTCCCAAAAGCGTGAAGTCCGTGAAAATTATGTTTTTAGGGTAATTTCCGAATTGGAACAAGCTCTTAAAGAGCATAATATTAAAGCAGAAATAAGCGGTCGTCCAAAACACTTTTATAGTATTTACCAAAAAATGGTCCAACAAAAAAAAGAATTTCATGAGCTTTATGACATTATTGCAATGAGACTTAAAGTTGAATCCAAAGCAGATTGTTATGAAGCTCTTGGCATTGTTCATGCTATATGGAAACCTGTTCCCGGTAGATTTAAAGATTATATCGCGATCCCCAAGCCAAATTTATATCAATCGCTTCATACTACCGTAATTGGCCCTGAAGGTTACCCTTTGGAAATTCAAATAAGAACCCTTGATATGCACAGAATTGCTGAATATGGAATTGCCGCACACTGGAAATATAAGGAAAAAGCGCCAGGAAAAGGAGTTTCAAAGGATACAGAACAATTACAACTCGCATGGCTTAGGCAATTAATTGAATGGCAAAATGACTTAAAAGATGCTACTGAGTATATGGATACAGTAAAAGTAGATTTATTTGCTGATGAGGTTTTTGTTTTTACTCCAAGAGGTGATGTTTATGCCCTTCCACAGGGTGCAACCCCAATTGATTTTGCTTATCGAATTCATACTGATGTTGGACATCGGTGTATTGGAGCAAAAGTTAATGGAAAAATAGTCCCCCTTAGTGTTACTTTAAATAATGGTGATCAGGTTGAAGTGATGCTTTCGAAAGTAAAACAGCCTAGCCTTGACTGGATTAATTTTGTAGCCACTTCACATGCAAAAAACAGGATAAGACAATGGTTTAAAAAAGAAAAACGAGATGAAAATATCGTTAAAGGTAAAGAAGTTCTTGACTCAGAATTACAAAGAGCAGGCATCGACAATATACAAAATAGGCAGCAAAAGCTAGATGAAATTGCTAAAAAACTTAACCAGCATTCTGTTGAAGATTTATTTGCCGCTATTGGCTATGGTGAAGTTACTGCAACACAGGTTGTATCAAAGCTAAAAGGTGATTTACCACAAAATGAAGTCATTGTTCCTGAAATAAGTCAAAAAGAATATAAGCCAAAATCAAATTCCGATATTCTTGTAGATGGAATTGAAGGACTTTTAATAAATATTGCAACCTGTTGCAATCCTGTTCCCGGTGAAATGGTTAAAGGAGTTGTGACCAGAGGAAGAGGCATACTTGTTCATAGCATTGACTGTACTAATCTCCAGCAGGTAAACCCAGGTAGAGTAATTGATGTAAGCTGGGGCTCTCTTGATAAAAAGCATACTACTTATGCAGCAGAAATTGAAATTCTTACTATTGACAGAATGGGCTTATTAAAAGATATTATTGCCAAACTTTCTGATAGTAAAATAAATATTCTTGGAGCAAATGTTTCCACGAATAAGGATAAGACTGCGAATATTCACCTGAAAGTTGAAGTAGCAAATCTTGAAAATCTTCAAAAAATTATTTTGATGATTGGCAGAATCAGTGATGTATTAAATGTTAGCAGAGTAAAAAATCAAAATGTTATAAAGAGAAAAACACCAAGACCAAAAACTGTAGTAACAAAAACGAAAGATAAATCTTCAGGTAAATCTAATCTAAAAAAGAAAAAGTAGTAAGCCCAGAACAGTGTTCTGTCCTTACTACTCCTTCATTCTTTTGATAATATTATCAGTAATAAAGGTTATTTCCCGTAGGTTAGCTGCCATTTGCATCTGTGGCTGATCAAGATGCATAAATCCAAAATCCGGGACATAAAAATTATTTAGAGCAAATTGTTTAACAGTATTTGTTAAAACTTTGGACCACTTTTCCATATTCTCAATGTTTTTGGAATCCAGGGAATTAGAGAGATTATCCAACTGAGAACTAATATTACGTCTGATATTCATTTGATTTACTTTATCATCAAGTTCATAACGGAAATTCTGGATTTTACCCTTAACCATACTAATTTCCTGAGAAGGCTCATAAATTGTTCCGGCTTTTTTTACTTCCATAGTGAATTTATTTATTTCCTGAACTGACGAATTAGCATCATCATTTCCTGAATCCTCAAAAACAATATGATTCGGATTTATACCTTTTTTAAAGTCAGAAGGAATATTTTGGTCAAAGGTATAAATAGTAACATTTCCGGTTTGTTTATCAACTTCAACCAGATTATCTTTATTATCTTTTTTTACCTGCTGAATTTTTTCCTTAAAATCAAAGGAATTTATACTTGTAAAACTTATATCAGGAGATGTATTCATAAAAATTGTCCTAAATTTTGATAGTCTAGTTAAATTGTATAATAAATATAATTTTACTTCAACTATATAAATAAAAGTTGGTAACTTCAGTAAATTTGAGAAGCAATTTCTTCACTGGTAATCTGAGATCCCCACTTATTATAAAAAGTAGCGTAATTTTTTATTAAATACTCCCTTTGTTTTTCCTGGCTAAATGTTTTACTGCCATAATGATGAATATATGAATTCCTTATAATAATTAATTTATAACCTAATCCTCTGATTCTTAAGCAAAGATCAGAATCCTCAAAATAGCCATATTCATAAATTTCATCAAATAATTTGCCATCAATTGAAACAATATCAATAACATCCTTTCTAAGCATCAGGCAAAAACCGGAAAGATATGCAATTTCCTGATATGGAGGTTCTATATTTCCCAATTTTTTTAACTTTTTAAATAAATCATAAGGGTTAGTCAAAGGGTCAGTATATTCAAGTTTTAAACATTGATTAGGAAAGGCAAAATTACTGTAAGGCCCAACTGCACCAAAATTAGGGTTTTCAATTAAACTTTTAAGCATATTTTCTATTGCCTGAGGAGGAACAAAAACATCATTATTAATCAAAAGGATATATTGGGCCGAGCAAAAAGAAATACCTTTGTTAACCGATTTTAGATAACCAATGTTTTTTTCATTACAAATAATTTTAAAAATTTTAAGGAATCTAAAAGCTCTATCAGTCTTAAAATATTCTTTTAATTCATTAGATTCAGAACCATCATCTATTATAATAATTTCTAATTTTAATTTTGTATTGCTTAGTATAGAATCTATCGCTGTTTTCAAAAAACTTTGATTATTATATGTTGGTATGATAATTGATAAATCTGGCTTAATCACTTTATCCATAAAATTTTTCAGGTAATTTATTTAGCAATTATACCAAACTACTAAACAGTTGAAATCTTAGTTAATTTGGGTTTTAATTTAGATTCAGGTTACTGTTTTGCTAGAATAAGAGAAAATGTTTATTAATATAAAAAATAAATGAGTAATAATTTTGGATAAAAAGAAAAAGCTGACATTTCTTCTAAAAGATGTCTGGGAATTAGACCAATATGAACATTCCCATAGTTTTTATAAATCTATAGTAAAAGAGCTGCAAATGCTGGATCTTGAGTTGAAATTATTTTTTAGGAATAATACTTTATCAAGAGCTTCAGACCTGGCTTTTTCTACTCTTCTTTCTCTTGTGCCTTTATTAGCAACATTATTTATGATGTTTAAATTATTTGGTGGTAAAGAAATTGTCGATACGAAGCTAAAAGCGTATATTTACGGATTTTTAACCCCTGTGAGCAGAGATCAGATATCTTCGTATATGGACTCCTTTTTAAGTTCTGCAACAGTTGAAACTCTTGGTAGTATTGGGATCATATTTTTACTTGTGGCAGTTTTTCTAATTCTTTCATCTATTGAAACTACATTTAATATAATCTGGCATGTAAAAAAAGGGCGGAATTTTGCTGAGAAGTTAAAAACCTATTGGCTAATAATCACAGTTTCCCCTATTCTGGTTTCTATTTCCATTACTTTGACAACTTATCTGGATAATGCAAAATGGTTAAAATATTCTTTATGGGAAAATTTTTCTTCTATTCTTGTATTCAAAATAGTCCCATTTATTCTTATTGTTTTGTTTTTTACTCTTGTAATAAAAGTAATTCCTAATAGTAAAGTAGAATCAAAACATGCAATAATAGGTGCTCTAATTGGCACATTTCTTTATTATGTAACCAAAAATTTATTTATTGATTATACAAAACTTGCTGTATCCTACAATATTATTTATGGCTCAATTGCAGTTTTACCAATATTTATGATTTGGTCTTACTGGTTTTGGATCATAATTTTATTTAGCGTTGAAACAGCATTTGTCAGGCAAAATTTTGTTTATCTCAAAAAAACTGAAAAGAGTAATGAAATAAATTATTACGACAAAATTAAAATTACTTTATTTATTGGCTTTAAATTAATTCGTGATTATATTGAAAGTAAAAAATCAGCCAATGTGCTTGAATATTCAAGTGAATTGGATATTCCTTTAAATCATGTAATCAATTGTTTTACTGAATTAGAACAAAGTGGTGTTGTAAAAATACTTGCTAAAACCCCTGAAGTTTATATTCCTGCAATTCCAATCAGGGAAATAAATATAAAAACATTACTTGATTCAGTAAACAAAATGTATATACCTGCAAATAAATACAACACGAGCTCAACTATCTCATTTAAGGGACCGATTGAAAATATTATAAATGATTATAAAAGGCAAAATAAAAACTTTAACAATGAAATAGTAGAGGAATTACTGGTAAAATACTCAAATTTACCTTAAAAATAGTTTTTTGCTTTTACAAGTTTTAGTCTTAATTCTTTGCTAAATTCAAAACAAATATTGAAAAGTAGCAATTTTTTTGATAAAAAATAAAGTATTAAGAATGATTTTAATTTGTTAAGTATAATTAAATTAGAAGAGGTTCAATTTAAATTAATTTTTAATAAATGCCTCAAACGGATAGAAGCTAAAAGGAGGTTAATTGATGAAAGTTCAAGCCAAAGAAGAAACTTTTTCAAATATAAAAATAATTGGTAGTGTTGTTGGTGGTGTCTTGTTTTGTGCTTTAGGAAGTATTTTAGGTTATCTTATAAGTTCAAAGTTTGAAAAGAAAGGTCTTTTATCTGCTAAATCCCTAAAAGAGTTTAACAGAAAGAAAAATCAACTAAAATCTGTGCTGGAGCATGCAAGAGAAAATTTTAATCTCAAACTGCATTACCCACACAAAGAGGATTTAAAAACACAAATTCATTTACATAATAAAAAACAGAAAGTTGCAACAAAACCAACTTTCTAGTTTATTATTATTTTAATACTTTACGCCAGAGTACTGTAAACCTGATTCAGGAGTACCTGAATTAACAGGGACCCCACTTTGTGGGGCTTTACTTTACCTTAAAAAAAATGCAAATTAAATATGCATTTTTTGCATAAATATATCTTTTATTTAATTTGAGTTATAATATAGCTGATTTATTGAGTTACTCAAATGTTTGACTATGGCAGAAGGTTTAAAAAAACAAATTTATTTTCAGGATTTTATTCCTGGTAATGTCTGCTTTGGATGTGGAAATGATAACCATCAGGGATTGCAGATAAAAAGTTATTGGGATGGAGATATTTCTGTTTGTATCTGGAATTCAGAAACAAAGTACCATGGTTGGGAAAATCTTTTAAATGGTGGCATTCTGGCAACTTTAATTGATTGCCATTGTATGTGTACAGCTACTGCAGCAGCATATCAGGCTGAAAACAGATATTTAAATACCGAACCAACCTATAGATTTGCAACAGGAACAATTACAGTTCGTTATCTAAAACCAACCTCAAATGATAAACCAGTTGAGCTTAGAGCAAAAGTTACTGAGATAAAAGGTAAAAAAGTTACTTTAAACTGTGATGTTCTTTCTGAAAATATAAAAACAGCAGAAGCAGAGGTTATTGCTATCCGTGTATTCGACAGTAGTCAAAGTAATGAACAAAACCCGTTTTTTAAAATACCTGATAAAAGTAATATAAATACAAATTAAATTTTGATTATACACTCGCAATTTATTTAATTAATGAATTAACATATAATATAATCAACAAATAATAATCAAATATATATACAAGTTAAATAGTAGTTATATAGTTAGGAGTAAAACGAAAAATAGTGGAATCCGTCAAAGAATTAGAAGATAATTTACTTCAAAAACTTAAAGATAATCCTCTTGATTTTAATACTCTAAATAAATTAGGTTATATTTACCTTCATTCTAATAATTTATTAAGATCTGAAGATTATTACACAAGATCAATTTATATTGAACCAGAACAATTTGAGCCATATGTAAGCCTTGGATTAATTTGCACAATAACTCTCAGATTGGGTAAGGCTTTGTATTATTTATTAAAAGCAAAGGAAAAAAATCCCGAATCTATTGAACTTTTAAAATCAATTGAAGAAATTAACTCAGCTATTTTAAATAAAGATAGTAAATTAACAGAAGAAGAAATTAATAATTTTATAAGCGAAGCATATTCACGGCTTGAAGAAAATAATATCAGTGATGCAATTGAGTCTTATTTACGCTTAATGAATATTTCTCCAAATAATGAAAATATTTTATTAAATCTTGCTATTTCATTTTTTAAACAACAGGATTTTAAACTTGCTTTTGATACTTTAAAAGAGATTATTGAAAAATTTCCAACAAATGCGATGGCCTATCATTATGCGGGTGTTACTGCAAATTTGATGGCTAACTTTGAAGAGGCAAAATCTCTTTTAACTAAAGCTCTTGAATTAAAACCATCACTTGCTGATATGGTTGCAAACGGAAAATACGCCCATTATAAAAAAGATTATGATGAAGAACTGCTCCAAACATGCCCTAATTGTAAGACAAGTGTGTTTAAAGCGGTTAATATAATTAATCAATCGGCAAATTCATTTAGTTTTAATATAATTAATCCTTTACGCATCTGGGCTCAATGTAAAAACTGCGACCTTGTTTTTGCAAATCCTCAGCCTGATGAACAGGCTTTAACAAGATATTCATTCGAACTTTATTATTATTACAATAATCTTATCGAATCAGATGTTGAAAAACTATTGCTTGAAAACAATGCTTATAACGAACGGTTAAATTTTATTGATAATTTAGTTGAAAAAGGAAAAGCTTTGGATATTGGTTCTGATTATGGCATCTTTTTATCAGTTGCTAAAACCAGAGGATGGGATATTTCTGGTATTGAAGAAAACCCCTTGAAATGTGAAAAAATTAAAAAAGTTTATGAATTGGATGTAAAAAATAGTAATCTTAAAAATTTTAAAACTACAGAAAACTTTAACCTAATCACTTTATGGGAAAATATTGAAAAATATCATGATTTTAATGACACATTTAAAAAAATATATAAACTTCTGAAAAAGGGAGGTTTATTTGCTTTTTCGTTTCATGGTAATGATACATATATCACAAAAACTTTAACCAGTAATCACCCTTTATGGTCTTATCCAAATTACCTTTATTTTTTTAGTACCAGTCTATTAAAGGAACAATTGGAAAAAGTAGGATTTAAGGTAATAAATATCCAGGTTGTTGGTCGAAAATATTTAAGTAATGTTGAATTTTACTGTAAGAAGTAACTTAACCTGTTACTCTAAAATCAGCAAATTCACCAGTGTATTCTTCCCATGTTACCTGAACATCCGTTACTTCTGCATGAAAAGGCCCTTCATTACACCAGGCAATTAATTTTTCAACAGAATTCATTTCTCCTTCAACAAGCGCTTCTACTCTTCCATCACTAAGATTTCTGACCCATCCGGTCAGATTTAGTTTTTTTGCATTCTCTTTGGTATTTTGCCTGTAAAAAACCCCCTGAACTTTTCCTGAAATTAAAAGATGTACTCTGACCATTACTATGTTCCTTTATTTATCACTTACATATGGTAAAAATACCTGAAAATTTTGTTGAGAAGTATTTCCTTTTTCAATAATAATGAACCCCCCATGCTCACGAAATATTGAAGAGCTCATCGCAAAATCAGAAAGATTTTTCATTGCTTTAGACTTATGGTTGGAAATATCCGCAAAATTTCCCTTAAAAGAAAATTTTATTCCAATTAACTTTTTGTTTTCTTCTTCTATCAGGTTTAAAGAAATAGTAATATTTTCTTTTGAATTTCCATTCTTTTGCTTATCAATAGGCCTGATCATATTTGTAAAAATAGAGATAAAAGCCTGTTGAAGTAAGTTATAGGAGCCAAAAGAAGAAAACTTTTTATCAACAGATGGGGTAAATCTTATTTTAATCCCTTTACTTATAAAAGGCTGTTCAATTAAATTTATTGTTTCTGCTAAAATTGCCTTAATATCAACAATACTTTGATTTTCAGATGTTAAAGGATTAAAATCAAATTTGTTCAAAGTATTGATAATAGAATTAATATTATTAATATTCTCAATAATTTGAGCAACAGATTTTTGTTCATTAGTTTTTCCCTTTAAAGATAATTTTAAGTTTTCTGATTGCCTTAGAACAATTTCCACTGGTTTATAAAGTTCTTTTGTAATATTTGCAGTCAATTCTCCCACTATTGCTCTTCTTTCAGCCTCTAGAACCTGAGCATAGAGATTTTTCTCTTTTGTTAATTCTCTGATATGCAATATTATACTGGTTAGTTTGCGAATAGAATCAAAAACAGGAAAAGTTTTAAGATTGAAAATTCTGTTTTCACAAATTAATTCATCTATTGAAAATGATTTTTTGGTTTTGATTGTAAATTCGATAGGTGACAACTGATCAATCTGGATATTTTCAATTAACTTATAATTTTTTTGACCAATTAATTCTCTTGGGGCAAAGCCACTAAAATTGATTGAAATTTTATTAGCCATTAAGATTCTATGTTGTAAATCAAAAAGAACAATATGATCATTTAAACTGTCAAAAATAGCCTGTAGCCTGTTTTTGCTTTCAGAGATTCCTTGCTCTAGTTTACGCCTTTCTGTAAGATCCCTGAAAATGATTGAAACTCCAACAATATTTTGGGAATTATCATTTATCGGTGAAAGAGTATAAGAAACAGAAATCTTATTGCCATCTTTTTTTAATCCCACACTTTCTTCACCCATGATTACGCGGCCGGTTAAAATTTCTATCCACTCACCGGTAACTTTTGCTCTGCTTTCTGAAGAAAAAAGATAATAAAAATTTTTACTCTTAATTTCAGCTTCAGTATAACCAAATATCCGTTCAGCTCCTTCATTCCAGAGGATAATTTTGCCACTTAAATCAAGAGAAATAATGGCATCTCTGGAGTTTTTAATCAGATTAGATAAATAATACTTTATTTCAATATTATTCTTATAAAGTTTTGCATTTAGCAAAGCACTTGAAAGCATATGTCCGATTGTCCTGCCAATCTCTCTGTAACGCTCAATATTACCAGTTGTATTACGAAAAGCAATAAACCCAAAAAAACTATCCAACCGGTGTAAGGGAACTAAAATCGTAGATTTTAAAGAAAAAATTTCCCCAAATTCACCCAGAGAATCAAGAATATTAATGTCAAGTAAAATATCTGCCAGATAGGTTATATTTTTATTTATCATAGAATCATTAAAAAT
Organism: uncultured Candidatus Sericytochromatia bacterium; assembly: GCA_964422885.1. Taxonomy (GTDB): domain Bacteria; phylum Cyanobacteriota; class Sericytochromatia; order UBA7694; family JACMQJ01; genus CAYRDV01. The sequence goes on along the minus strand of CAYRDV010000043.1, from coordinate 3,122 downwards.
GATTCCCATCGGACTGTCAGCTCCATACCTCAGACCAACCCATGATGGATCTTTTTTATCTTTTTGCCATCCGGCAACTATTTCAGATTCTTTTTTTTCTTCAGAATTTAAAATTAAAGCACAATGAGTTGATTCAAAAATCTGACCACAAAAGTCAACAACTTTTCCAAGAGTTTCTTTACCCATAGAGTAGATTATTGAATTAATGAGCAGTGAAAATTCATTAAGACTGGTAAGAGTTTTTACCCGTTTTTCCAGTTCCTGAACATTTTTTACATTGCCAGCTTTTCTTTCAATAAAGTATTCTATCAGCTGAATAATAAAATTTATTTTTTCAATTAAAGAAATATTTTCCATATCAACATCTTTGACAAATAAAAACCCGGCGGTTCTTGATTTTACTAAAATTGGAAAATTTATTGAATCTGGTGGAATAAATTCTTTTATTTCAGGTATCTGGTAAAGTGTTTCCGGTTTAATACCAGCTAGATTATTAAGAGGTAAAATAATATCAAACTGATCATTTACAACATGTAATTTTGCATCTTCACTGATTAGAGTAAGGAAAACACTGGCACCTTTTTCTTTAAAAGCGTTTTTAAACCAATTACAAAATTCATTTAAATCTTTAAAAAAATCAATATTCTTAAGAAACTCTTTTATTGCCTGCTCAAAAATGAAAGTAATATTTTCATTTGTATCAATTTGGTTTAAGAATTTAACCATATTTCTCAGAAATTATCTCTTATAATATGAAAAATAAAAAATACCAAGGTTGTTATAGATTATAGAGATGTATTGCAATATGTATAGAACAAAAATTATTTAAATTTAGTCCTTGTTGCTTTTGACACCTGCCATTACTCGCTATATAATAACCTAATTATATAAATAATGATTATTTTAAGTTAAAAATTTATAATACTTTTACATAAATTAAGGAGAAAGTAATGGAAAACAGAAAATACGAGGCCCTGTATATTTTACATCCCCATCTCGATGAAGAGGCAGTTTCTGCTGCTGTTTCAAAGTTTGAAGATTCAATAAAAAATTTAGGTGGCTCAATTGAAAGAACTGAAAAACAGGGAAGAAAAAGATTAGCTTTTCATGTAAAAAAATTACATGATGGCTATTTTGTTTTAAGTAATTTTACTTTAGCACCAAACAAAATTACAGATTTAAAGCAATTTTGCAAATTATCAGAACCAATGGTAAGGCATTTAATAACCAAAAAGGCAGTTTAAACTTTTGGGACTGAACTACATAGTTGTTACAGGAGAGGCGCTTGGTACACCTGAAAAAAAACATACTCTTGAAGGTCAGCCTGTAACCAGCTTTAATATTTCTATAAACCCAATGGAAGAAAGTGCTGATGTAAAATCTGCTTCTATTAAGATTACTGCGGGAAAGAAGCTTGCTGATAAGTGTATGCAGGAAGTTCACAATGGGGATCTTGTACTTGTTGAAGGCAGACTTTATACAAGAGTTATTGAAAATAGGTTGGGGCAAAAGCAAAAGTTACCATTTATCCAGGCTTCAAATATAAGTGTTATTAAAGAAAAGAATGCCAACAGTGAAAACATTTTTGTTGAAGAACCAATAAGTGATGAAAGTGATATTGATGAAATTCCCTTTTAAAAATATTTTATAAAAAAACTCCAGAGTAATGCTCTGGAGTTTTTTTATATTATGTAAATGTGATATGGAATATGGAAAAAAATATGATTTTTGATAAAGTTTTAGAGTTTGCAAAAATAGCTCATGGAACACAAAAAAGAAAATATACGGATGAACCTTATACCAATCATTGTGTAAGAGTTGCAGATACTCTGTTAAACATTTCTTGCGATGATGCAATGGTATATGCGGCTTTGTTACATGATGTTATTGAGGATACCAAAACGACCAAAGAAGAAATTTATAACTTTTTTCTAGAAGAAACAAATAATATATTAGCAAATGAGGTAGTATCACTTGTTATTGAATTAACAGATGTTTCCAAACCTTCTGATGGAAACAGAAAAGTTAGAAAAGAAATTGACCGTGCACATTTGGCAAATATTACCCCTAAAGCAAAAACAGTAAAGCTGGCAGATATAATTGATAATACTGTTGATATAACTAAAAATGATAAAAATTTCGCTAAAATGTATATTCCTGAAATTATGGAATTACTGAAAGTATTAAAAGAAGGTGAATTTGACTTATATATTCGGGCTTGCTATGAAGTATATAAGGCTCATTTAGAATTATTTGATTATGAAATGGGAAAAAAAGAAATTACAATAAACTTTCCTAAGGTTTAGTTAAAAAATAGTAAAAAAAAGTACTTTCTTTTTTGTATGTTAAAAAGATAAAAATTATTTAGTATCAATACTCCAAAATCTTATTTTTATGGATAAAATTTCTGATTAACAAGGATTAAATTATTAGTAGTATAAATTTTTAAGGTACAAGGCACTGAAGCACCTTGTTTAAGAATTATTTATTAGTAAACAATGGGCTTTAGTCCATTGAAACAAGTTATTACAACAAGGAAATTATTGGAAACATAATTACAATATTTAAGAATGAACAAGTTTTTAAACTCAATTTTTGGGAATAATCCCCTTGAGTTTTTATCCAAACTGGATAATATCAGGTTATTCCATAGTATTACAGAAATTGAGAAGGATTCCTGGAATAACCTTATTGGCGAAAATAATCCTTTTTTGGAGTTCGAGTTTTTAAAAGGACTGGAAGTTTCAAATAGTATTGGTAAAAGTAGTGGCTGGCTTCCATATTACTTAACTTTTTATTCCAATGAAAAGCAATTAATTGGAGCAATACCACTTTATCTGAAATACAATTCCTATGGTGAATTTATTTTTGACTGGTCCTGGGCTTCTGCATATAATCAATCGGGAATACAATATTACCCGAAGTTTACAATAGCTGTTCCCTTTACACCGGCAACTGGCAATAGAATTTTAATTCACCCTAAAGCTAATTATGAAGAAACAGCGACAACTTTAATTACTGTTGTTTTACAAATAGCTAAAGCCTTAAAAATATCATCAGTACATTGGCTTTTTACCACAAAAGCAGAAATACTCCTATTTGCTTCCACAGAAAAACTGAAC
>CAYRDV010000042.1:0-23070 GCA_964422885.1 uncultured Candidatus Sericytochromatia bacterium | reverse complement strand
AGGTTAAGCTAATTGTATATATATTCTTTGCATTAGGAAATTAGCTTTAGTTATATTAACAAAAAAAACTTATCATTATTAAAAATTTGGGATTTATATTTACACTTAATTTTTGGAAAAATTTTTAAATATTAAATCCCTGAAAAGCCAGATCATTCCAAGCAAATAAAAGAAGTAATTTAGAGCATAAGCAAAAGTTGCGCCAATTATTCCAAAAGTTTGTATAAATATTATACTTAATGTTAAATACCCAAAAATGAATAGTATTTCAGTAATAACAAAAACCTTTGTCATAGCTTTTGCAAACATTAAATATGCCAGTAACCAGCTTGTTATTTTAAAAAAATCTCCCACCATCTGAAAAGCAAATAATTCCGAAATAGGCATAAATTTGTCAGTGAAGACAAATTTGATAATAAAAAACCTTAAAAAGTAAATAGAAATATTCATAATGAATAGGGCAGGAAGGATTATTTTATAACCAGAAAATATTTCTTTTTTTAATATACTCTTATCTTTTATTTCAGACAAACGAGGTAAATAATAAATGGAAAGCGTCATTGTGATAAACCCAAGATATATATCAGAAAGCTTGACTATACTTTGCCAATATCCTGCTGATTCTACTGACTGATTGTAGACTATGAAATTTCGAATAATAATCTGTGAAAAATTAATAAAAAATATAGAAGTAAAAGTCATTAAAGAAAATCCAAAGAGTTTTGAAGCGGTTTCATTATTATAATTTGGAATAAAATTTTTTAACTTAAACCATTTACTTTTTAAAACAAAGAACAAAGTTATTATAAAAACGGCAGATTGGGATGTAACAAGGCTGATTAATGCACCATGAAGTTTATAAGTTGTAATCAAAAATAATGAAAATAGAAAACTAATTAAATTTGCATATGTGTTAATTGTAATAAGTTTTTTTATTTCTTTCATCCCATTTAAAATATTAAGTAATAAATTATTAATGGCAAAAATAATTAAAGAAAATGAAAAAATAATAAATAAATAAGAAAAATCTTCATCTTTTAGTAAGTTAACTGCTAAAAATTTATTAAAAATAATTATAAAGAAGGCAACAAAAACAGAGCAGAAAAGAGTAATAAATGTAGATGTACTGATAAATTTTTTAGTTTTTTCTTCATTATCTCTAAATTCCGATAAATATTTTGTCAAACCTGAACCAATACCACCATTTGCAAAAGTTAAAGATATGTTTATAAAATTTTGGAGCTGACCGATTAAGGCAATTCCAGGTGGACCTAAATAAACAGCAATTATTTTATTTGTGACAAATAACAAAACTATTTTAATTAAATATGAAAAAGCCGAGGTTATGGATGTCTGGATTAAATTCAATATATCACCAAATTTTTATTTTTCAGTTTTTACTTCTAATAAAAGAATTTCACAATCAGGCTTTGCCTGAACAAGGGGCTTAAGCCCCTTGTTGTGAAAAACATAATATTTATTACTATAATAAAAGACATTTAACCACAGATAAAGCAGATCTTAACAGATAAAACAGATTTAAAAATTAAAAATATATATTTTATTAGTTGATCATTTATATACCGATTGGTATAATATTTTTATTATGAATAATAGAAAAAAGATACTTGATTGTGCTTTGGAGCTATTTTCCTCCAAAGGGTATGATGGCGTTGGTGTACAAGAAATTGCACTGGCTTCAGGCATTACAAAACCAACATTGTATCACTATTTTGGTAATAAAATCGGACTTTTTGAAGCATTGCTAAAAGATAAATTAACCGATTTTTTAAATGAATTGGAACACAAAGCTTATTATCAGGGAGATCTTCCTCTAACTTTGTTTAGGGTTGGCAAAACCTATTTTAGTTTTGCCAAAAAAGAAAAACCTTTTATGCCTGTATATTTATCAATGTCACTTGTCCCGATTAATAATGAAGTATATAAAGTTTTTCTTCATTTTTATGAACAGGAATATAATTTAATTGATAATATTTTTGTTAAAGCAGTATCAAATCATGGCAATATGAAGGGAAGAAACAGAGTTTATACATATACTTTTATAGGAATGTTAAATACCTATATAAGCTTATCTCTCAAAGACTCTATTGAATTAGATGATGAATGTGTATATAAAGCTGTTCATCAATACATGCATGGAATTTATTCGTAAAATTTTTTATAAACAGTATACCTACCGGTATGTAAAAGGAGTTTACATGAAAAACAATTTTAATAATTTTAGTTTTTATCATATTTACCCACTTGGATTATGTGGAGCTAATGAAAAAAATGATTTTATAACATCCCCACAAAAAAATCTTTCAAAACTATATGACTGGATACCTTATATCAAATCTCTTGGATGTAATGCAATATATCTTGGCCCAGTTTTTGAATCATCAACTCATGGTTATGATACAACAGATTATTTTTATGTGGACCGGAGATTAGGTAATAATGAAGATTTAAAAAAAATAATATTATATTTTCATGAAAATGGAATCAAAGTAATATTTGATACGGTTTTTAATCATGTAGGTCGTGATTTTTGGGCCTTCAAAGATGTTCAGGAAAATAGGGAACAATCAAAATTTAAGGATTGGTTCCAAAATTTAAAATTTGAGATGAAGAATCAATATGGAGAACCGTATACCTATGATTGCTGGGAAGGCCATATGTCTCTCGTCAAGCTAAATCATAATAACCCGGAAGTCAGGCAGCATTTATTAATGGCTGCAAAATTCTGGATTAAAGAACTTGGAGCAGATGGCTTAAGAATTGATGCAGCCGATTGTATCAGTCTAAATTTTTTAAAAGAAATAAATATTTATTGTAAAAAACTGAAGCCTGATTTCTGGATAATGGGTGAAATTATTCATGGTGATTATCGTAAATGGCTTTCTTCTGGCATTTTTGATTCTGTCACCAATTATGAATGTTATAAAGGATTATATTCCAGTTTTAATGATAAAAATTTATTTGAAATAGCCTATTCACTCAACAGACAGTTTGGCAAAGATGGCATTTATAATAATCATGTTTTATATAACTTTGTTGATAATCATGATGTAAATAGAATAAGCAGTACCTTAATTAAACCTGATCATTTTTTTCCACTTCATGCATTATTATTTACCATTCCAGGTATTCCTTCTATTTATTATGGCAGTGAACTGGGAATAGAGGGTAAAAAAACTAAAGAGAGTGATAAACTTTTAAGGCCTGAATTAAATATTTCTGAAATTTTAGATGAAAACAAAAATATAGCACTGGTAAATTCTATTAAGAAATTTTCTAAAATCAGGAATGAGAGTAAGGCTTTAAAATATGGCAATTATATACCTTTAATGACCAACCATGAGCAGTTTGTTTTTGCCCGCCAGTTTGAAGATGAAACATATATTATTGCAATTAATGCCTCAGAAAATGAATCAATAATCAATTTTGACTTTCCTTATAAAGGTGATTTTATGATTGATCTTTTAAATGAGAAAGAAGTCTTTAAAATAAATGGTAAAATCACCCTTAACCTTTGGCCAAACTGGGCTAGAATTTTAAAAGTTGAAAGATAAAATTTATTTTTACTATTGTAAAATATGATAATCAATCAGTTTTTTGAATTTTTTTGGTTTTGATATTTAATTTCAGGAATAAGAATTACAATAATTCCGATTGCCAGTAATATTTTAAAAATAACTGAAGTATATGGTGTATAAAGTAAAGGCACTTTTACAGGTAGTAAAAATTCAAGAATAAAGCGAATACCAAAAAACCCAAGAAACAATAAATTTATGAACCTAATTTGTTCCAGTTTAAATAAATCAGAAAAAATAATTTTAATGGCAAGAATGGTGAAAATAGAAAAGATTAATACAATTGCCAGGTTCAATAGTTTTATTAAATCCATTTGTATCTCTGTAACACCCTGCATCTCAGCAAAAGTTGGAATAGTAAAATGCCATACAGAATGTAGAAATACAGCAAATAAGAACAAACATAGACCCATTTTTAAATAAAATTTGTAAGTTTTTTCTATATCCATTTTAATTTTTACCAAACAAATAACTTTTATAAAAAGGTATACCAATTTTTATTTTGGTCATTATAAATATTATCCTCTTTATATGAAGAAATTTAAAGAGAAATCTAATTTTTTCATCCTTAGATATACTTATCTGATATAAAATATTTCGGTTTAAAAATAATGCATCATTGGACACACAATTCAGTTTTTTATCATATATATCCTCTTGGCCTTTGTGGTGCTCCTGTACGAAATGATTTTTACTCACCTGTAAATCCCAGACTTGATTATATTTATCAATGGATTGAACATATTAAATATCTCGGTATTAATGCAGTATATATTGGTCCCCTATTTGAATCCTCTTCACACGGCTATGATACAGCAGATTATTACCATGTAGATCGCCGGTTAGGAAACAGGAAAACACTGGCACATATTGTTGAGGCCTTTCATAAAAATGATATCAAAGTTATTTTTGATGCAGTTTTTAATCACACCGGGCGTGATTTCTGGGCTTTCCGTGATGTATTACAAAAAGGCTCATATTCATATTATTGTCACTGGTATCAGGATTTGAAATTTGGAAAACGCAGTCCTTTTGGCGATCCTTTTACTTATAAAAGTTGGAAAGGTCATTATAGCCTACCAAAGCTTAATCTAAAAAATCCCTATGTAAAGGAACATTTATTTAAAGCAGTAGAAATGTGGGTAAATGAGCTTGGTTGTGATGGTTTAAGGCTTGATGCGGCTGATTGTCTTAAAGTTGGCTTTATCAGAGATTTAAAAAAATATACAAAAAAACTACATAAAGATTTTTGGCTGATGGGTGAAATTGTTCACGGCAATTATAACAAAAGAGTAAATGAAAAAATGCTTGATTCTGTTACTAATTATCAATGCCATCATGAGCTGATTACCTCTTTTAATAAAAAGAATTTTTCCGAAGTGGCAGTAGCTTTTAACAGGCAGTTTGGGCACCACGGAATTTATAAAAAGCTAAAGTTATATAACTTTGTTGATAATCATGATATTAACCGAAGCGCAAGTATAATAAAAAATCAGGCTCACTTATATCCAATGTATGCACTTCTATTCACAATGCCAGGAATTCCATCTCTTTACTATGGCAGTGAATGGGCTATTAAAGGGAAAAAAAATAAATGGAGTGATCAGGCATTAAGGCCAAATATAAATTTAGGGGATTCAAATAAAAATAAAGAATTAGCACAAGCAATTAACAAATTTTCTTTAATCAGAAAAACATCTTCGGCTTTACTTCATGGTGAATATTTGGAACTTCATGTTGGTAATGAGCATTTTGCATTTGCCAGAATGACTAATAATGAGTATGTTATTATCATCCTAAATTCCTCAGATAAGCCAAAATCTTTGGAAATACATATTCCCCATATAAATAACGGAAAACTAAATGATTTATTAAATACAGGTGATACTTTTTATATTAGAAATAATTATTTAAAAATAGAAACTTTATGGCCAAACTGGGCCAGAATTTTAAAATTATCTTAATTTATCAGTAATGAGAATACCTCGAAGCGGTGACCGAAGGAAATCCCCTTGTGGGACTTCGGGGTTTAACAAAACTTTGTTTTGTTTCCAAAGTTTTACTTTGGAGTCAATTTCTGTACTCAGAAACAGGGGCCCGGTATTTCCGGGAGTTTTACTCACAGGGGCCCCACCTTGTGGGGAGTTATTCTTTTTTCAAGATCAAAGTATAGTTAAGAAAATTTCCCTTTTCTGATTCAGCTTTGAATCCAGCACTGGTTGCCAAAGAAAGAACATTAGTAAGCAAACAATAATACTTATCAATTAATAATTCAGTGATATAAAGAGTTCCGCCATTTTTTAAAACCCGGTGGATTTCAGATAAAGCTTTAACTTTATCAGGGATTTGCCCTAAAGTCATATTTAAAAATGCTGTCTCAAAAGTATTATTTTCAAATGGCAGTGATTCAATGTTTGCCCTATGCAACTCAATATTGGAAACATCTTCTGCGATAGCTGTATCCTTAAGTTTTTTCAGAGCTTCTTTATTGATATCTACACAAAAAACCTTTCCATTAAGATATTTTCCCGCTTCAATGGCAAAATAACCAGAGCCCGAGCCAAGATCCAAAATTTTATCATCTTTTTTTAATAAAAAAATATATTCATTTAAATCAATAAGAAATTTTCTCAATGGATAATTAAGGAGCCATGAATAATCTCTGGAATCAGGCTTTAAAGTAGTTTTTGCGATCGCTCTGTCAATTACAAATTCTTTCATTAAAGCAAATCCAATTAATTTTCTGAATAATCTTTTCTTAGGTTTGCCTTTGTTTTTTCCAGATTTTACCGATGAAGATTCTACTTTTTCTTTTTTTGGAGAAAGCTTCCATTTCAAAAGTGAAATTAAAATAGTTTTACCAATTTCAAGACCATATTCCATTAACTGCTCTTTAATTGTATTATTTGTTTCTTTTTTTGCTTTCATTATTCTTTTTGTCCTATTTTATCAAAAGGTAACTATTATTAGTATTTACATTTTATTTGCCCTGGAATACCAACAGGGATTCTTTTAAGGGGAATTAATTCTGCTCCCGGTATCAACAGCTTCCTTAGGTGAAGGATTTTTATCAGCTTCTCCGGGAAAAGAGAATTCACCACTTGTTGCTGTTGGTTTTCCTACGGGTAATTTAGTAGAAGTAGGGGAGGGATTACTATTTACAGGTTTACCGGGAACCGGTGTTTTGGAAACTGGTGGCTTATTAACTGGAAATGATGTAGCAGCTGGTTTCGATTTTTTAATTATATCAAGATCATAACCTGGTTCTGAAGAAGGAATTGGCGGTTCTGGTGTTGGTTTATCTTCATCTGGTATGACAAATTCAGATTCTACCTGTTTCTTTTTACCGGTTGCACCAGGTTTACTCGGTTCAATTGTTGAAAATGCTTCAAAATTTTCTGAATCAGTATGAAAAATTGCTTTTTCAGCCGTTAGCCAGTCCTCATTTTCTCTTTTTATTTTTACATTTCCGGTTATGGTCATCGTTTTTTTCAAATCATTAAAAACAGCACGATTACCTGTTGCTTGCCTTTGTTTTCCAGAAACATTCTGAACTATTTTTACATTTTTATCACCAACTACATCACTAGTTTTTTGAAAAATTGTTATTGTATCAGCATTCATTTCCAGTTTTTCCTTTACCAGCCTTTCTTTTTCTTTGTCTTCTTTTGGATCAATTATTCCTTCTTTTGCCAGCCATTCACCTTTTATTTGAATTATTTTGGCATTTTTTTCAATTTTAATAGTATCTGTATTTTTATTGTTATCATTATTTACGGTTATTGTTTCCCCTGAGGCTTTTTTTTCTTTTTGGAGGACAACAGCATCACCATTAAAAATAGCATTACCCGTTTTTGTCCAGTAATCAGCCAGGTCCGAAGTAATAACAGTTCGTTCCTTTTTAATTGAATCCTCTGCTTTATCCCGATTGGTTTTACCCTTTATTTCCTTATTATTAACTTTGCTTTTACGCTCCTCTTCCCTGTCAAAGCGAACATCCTTTTCCAGATGAACCTTTTTTTCCTGGTGATAAGAGACCATTTTATTAGCCTGGATATCGGTTTTACGTTTCGTTTCTTTATCACGATGAACAATTCTGACAAAATTATCAATAAAAGATGTTTTTAGTTGTTCATTATATAAAACAGATGACGTAAATATTGTTACATTATCCTGAATGATCTTTACATGCCCGGTAGCTAATGCCACTTTGTTTTTACGATCATATTTTGCCTCATCAGAAAATATTTTTAACTTATTATTTTCCTGATTATTATTTTCAGCAATTACCGGCAAACTAACAACAAAGCTAAATAATAATAAAAAAGCTGGCATAATAATTTTGTTTTTAGTAAATAAACTTTTCATTCTAAATTTTTTTATACATAAAATAAATCTAAAATATATCATATCTATTTATTGGATATATTTGGTCATTAACTTTATTACTTATTGTCTGTCAGGCTGTCGATTAATTTTCCAAGTACTTCGTCAGCCTGATCATTTTCAATCTGGCAGGTTCCTGCTGCGGCATGACCTCCTCCTCCATATTGAAGCATTAAAAGCCCAATATCAGCATTACTTGTTTTATTAAAAATAGATTTTCCAACTGCAAAAACATTTTTTACTTTATTTAAACCCCAAACTCTATGTATTGAGATATTACACTGCGGGAAGAGTCCGTAAATTACAAATCTGTTTCCGGCAAAAATAGTTTCTTCATTTCTCAGATCAAGCACAACCAAATTATCGTAAACAGTTGAGCATTTTGTAATTTGTTCTTCAAATTTATCCTGATGGGATATATAAACATCTATTCTTTCTTTAACATCAGAAAGATCTAATATTTGCTCAATTGGAAAATTACGGCAATCATCAATTAGCTTCATCATAAGTTGGTAATTAGATATAGTAAAATTACGAAACCTTCCAAGACCAGTCCTGGCATCCATCAAAAATGATAAAAGCTCCCAACCCTTTGGCATTAAAACATCATCTATTGTAAATTGAGCAGAATCAGCTTTATCTACAGCTGCCATCATTTCATCAGATATATTTTTAAACGTTTCCTTACCACCATAATAATTATAAACAACTCTCGAAGCAGAAGGAGAATCAGGAATTATTATATAATTATCCTTGTGAATATCTTTGTTTCGGACAATTTCGCTTTCATGATGATCAAAAGCCAGATGGCAATGAGGAACATAAGGTAGGTTTGTAGTAATGTCATTACCAGTTATTTCAACAACACCGTCCTGCATATCTTTTGGATGAACAAATTTAATTTCTTCAATGAGGTTAAGTTCCTTTAGCAAAACAGCGCAAACAAGGCCATCAAAATCACTTCTGGTTACCAAACGATATTTTTTTTGTTCTGACATAATTTATTACCTTTCAATTTTCCTTGTATATTATCTCAGAAATAAGGATTAAGGAATATAAGTTTTAATATTTAAAATTAATTTTTAAATATTATAAATTTGATTAGCAAAGCTGTATTTATAGCAAAGCAAACTCCACAAAGATTTCATATAAACTTCATAAAATACTCACCTAAGTTTTTAGTCTACTAACCTACAATAAAATTAGAGAATAAAAAAATTAAAGGGAATAAGTTTTTATGGTTTATAACAAAAGTACCACCGAAATAAAACTTGAACAAAATATGGTTATGTTTTTACAAGGTAAAAAATACTTTGATATAGAGAATTATGATAAAGCGATAGAGTGCTTTAGAACTGTTATAAAACATTTAGATCCTGAAGAAGCAAATATAAATTATTCTGTATTTCATAGCTATCTTGCTATGGCTATGGATAAAAAAGGCTGGAAAAGTTACGCTCAGAGTGAATTTCAAAAAGCATTAAAGTATAATCCAAACGATTTTATTGCTTTAAAATTTTATAATCCAAACGAATCAATAACTAAAAATAGTACAGATTCATTTAATGAAAGTTCAATTACACCCCAAAAAGGCAGTTTTTTAACTAAAATTAAGGCATTTTTTCAATAAATCTATACTAAAGGTAAATTTTTATGGATTCCCAAAATACACTAATGATTATTGATGAAACGACCTTATATACAATTCTTGGAGTTGCTGAATCTGCTGATACAGAAACAATTTCCAATAAATACCGACAAATTGCAAAACAATTACACCCTGACAAATTCAGCAATATAGATTCTGAAAAACAACAGGAACTAAGAGCCATGTTTTCAAAAATAACAGCTGCCTTTAACACTCTGAAAGATAACAAAACAAGAACAAAATACGATTTGGAAATGAAAATTAAAAAATCGCAAAATGAAACCAGCAGATTACAAAAAGAAATAACAAAATATCAGAGCCATGGAATTAAAAGCACTTTACCAGGTATTTCAGTTCCAAACCTTCAAACTTCTAATATCCCCCCTGAAAAACCAATGGAAGATAAAGAAAAGAAAAATATTGAAAGGGGATATTTTATACTGGAACAGGCAAAAAATTATATTTCCCAACAAAAGTTTGATGAAGCGATAAACTTACTAAAACAAATAACCCAGAGATATCCTAAAGAAGCCGCATTTCATAGTTATTTGGGTCTGGTTATGTTAAAAAAAGGCTGGAATGGGTATGCTCAGGCAGAATTTAAAATAGCATTGCATTACAACCCAGATGATGAAATAGCTTTGAAAAATATTCAACAGGCAAAACAAACTACACCATTAAAAATTGAAGACAAAAAACCCGGTTTTTGGGAAACTCTGTTTCGGAGAAAATAATCCTGCCAAAAATTGAGCCCCGTTTCCGAGTACGGAAATAAATCCCTCTATGCCCCTAATTCCCCCTAATCTGTTCTAACCTATCCCAGTTAACCTTTTATCCTGTATAATAATATTTAATACACAGATAACTTAAAATTAAGTCTGGAGAGGTCTATGAATCCTTTGAAACCTGAATTATTAGCCCCGGCAGGAAACCTGGAAAAATTAAAATATGCCTGCCATTATGGGGCTGATGCCGTATATCTTGGTTTACCAACTTTTAGCCTGAGAAGTAATAAAAATGCCTTTAATTGGGAAGATTTGGCTTATGGAATAGATTATGCCCATAACAGAAATGTAAAAGTGTATGTAACAGCTAATATTTTTGCCAGAAATCATGAATTAGAAAGAATCCCTGAGTATTTCGAAAAATTAAGAGAATTAAAACCTGATGGTATTATTGTCAGCGATGTTGGCGTAATGGAATTGATTAAAGAATATTTACCGGATACAGAAATTCATATCAGTACTCAATCAAGTATTATGAACTGGTCAACCTCAAAATTCTGGTTTAACTATGGAGCCAAAAGAATTGTTCTGGCAAGAGAACTTTCACTAAAAGAAATAAAAACTATTAAGGAAAAAAACCCTGACCTAGAATTGGAAACCTTTGTCCATGGAGCAATGTGCATGGCTTTTTCAGGCAGATGTATGATCAGTAGCTATCTAAATATGAGAGATGCAAATCATGGTGACTGTACGAATGCTTGCCGTTGGAATTACAAATTGGTAGAAGAATCCAGGCCAGGAGTTTATTTTCCGGTTGAAGAAGATGAACATGGAACCTACTTTTTTAATGCCAAGGATTTATGCCTGATTAGTTATATACCTGATTTAATAAAGTCTGGGGTTTGCAGTTTCAAAATTGAAGGCAGGACAAAAAGCAACTATTATTTGTCAATTGTTACCAGAGCATACAGAAAAGCAATTGATGCCTATTGTAATGATCCGGAAAATTTCGACCCCATTCCTTTTCTAAAGGAAGTAATGACCACAAGCAACCGAACCTTCAGCTCTTCATTTATCGGAAATGAAAAGGATTCACCAAATTTGCAAAATTTTGCATCCGGAGATCCAATCCAATACTATGATTTTGTAGCAGTTGTTCAGGTTTATGATCCTGAAAGAAAGATTGCAATAATTGAAGGAAGAAACCAAATTAAGATTGGTGATATTGTTGAATTTGTAACCAAAGATGAGGTTATTACCAAGAAAATTGATAAAATAATGACATTAGATGGGCAAAGTGTACTAAAAGTTGATCCAAATAAAAGTTATGAAATTGAACTTGATCAGCATGTAGATTCATACACCCTTGTTCGTAAAAGAAATATTAAAATCAGTGAGTCAGAAATGACTGAGTTAATTAATGATCAATATATTTCTCTTGGTCAGGGTAATCTCAAGGTAGTAAAGTAAATTTTAGGTTACAAATAGCATATTTCCATAACAACTATTACTTATTTATTGTTAAAATAAATAATAATTATTATTTAACCAGATTACTAAAGACAGAATCATTTTAGCCTGATACTTATTTTAATTATGAAATTTATTTAAGGATTTTTAGAAATGAGTGATGAATTACCACCAAAGATTCAACCTGTAAAATCAAATCAAAATGCTTATAAATTAAATCAGAATTTATATAATGAATATAAACTAAATACAGATCCAAAAGATAAGTTTAAAAGTACTGAGCCTGTCATAAACAATTCAGCAGGTAAAACTAAGGATAAATCAACAGAAATAGTACAGGAAAAACCTCTACCAAAAGAAAAAGTAAATGAGGAAAACCGACCTAAAAACAAAACAACAGAACACATCCAGGAAAAGATTGCTGAGCCCGAAATTGAAGAGCCAAAATCATCTGATGATACACCGGATGCCTTATTACAAAAATTTAAATCAACTGCTTTTATAACAAGACTTGATAAACCAAAAAATGAAGCTTCCAACAATATTGAATCTGTAAATTCTTTATCAAAGGATTTTCAAAAATTAATTAACAAAATTCAGGCAAATGTTCCCCAGGAAAAAATTGCGTCTCTTTTACAATTAACAAATGAGCAAAAATTTAAAGCACTGAAAATTGATGATCCTAACGACAAAAATTTATCAAGTGAACACATAGAAAAAATTATCAAAGGAATTTCCAAATGGGAAGTAAAGGAAGAAATTTCCAATATAAATGCCTCTGTTGTGATTACATCTTTAGAAGATTTTTTATAGGCAAAATTTAGGGAGATTTATTTTAAATGGAAGAACGACAAGCTCAAGCCGAAAAGATATTAATAAAAAATGTTATTAGTAAAAAATTCGGAACCCGAAATTCAAAAAAATATATAGAAGGAATTAGCATTGCCTATTCTCATGTTTCGGATATCTATGAGCTGGCGGCAAAAAGTTTAACGGAAAAGAAGATTGAAGCAGCGATCAGATTTATGATTTTTGGTCTTGATATTAATAGGGAATTTAAACCACTTTTACATTTATGTAAAACAATGCTTACGGGATTTAGTCAAAAGTTATATGAAAGTAACTATGAATCGATCAGGATAAAATATAATTCATTAGTTGAATATGAAAAAATCACCAAAGAAAAGCTAAGAAAAATTACTGACCAAAATGATGACTATCAGGAAAAAATTAATGAGTTAGAAGAGTTTATTGAAAAAAGGAAACCCTCCTTTTTTTCTCTGAAAAATTTTGCATTGATTTATTATTTAACCAAATCAAAGAAAAAAAATGAGATTTCAAGAATTATTCGTTTACAAAATTCACTTGAAGAAGAAATTTTTGTTGTAGAAAAAGAATTAAAACATATTAAAAAATTAGTAATATTACAGGAATATCAAAATATTTCGAGAACTATAATTGAAGTTTGCCTGTTCCCAATGAAATATTCCTGGACTTTAAATAATAATGAAGAATAGTAGGATTAAATGGATATAGTTAAGCTGCTACTCCAATTTTACTAAAAGCTTCTTCCTGAACTTCAATATTAACAATTTTTCTTACTTCTGAAATAGGCAAATGAAATAGTTCTTCCCATTTGATACCCATTACAGGCTTTGCCCTTTTTCCCATTGTCCATCCCATAATAATTGCCTCCATCAGTTCATCAATGCGATGCGGTTGTTTAAATGTAGCAATAAAAAAGCCCACTCCAATCAGCATACATGATAAAGGAACTCTATGCTGTGCCAGGTAAAATGCTGAAATTGCCATTTCCCCAATATCAATAGCAGGATATCCTAAAACCACATGGTGAATATCATGGGTTTGTCGGGCTCTTTTTCTAAGATACGAAATATCATCATCTTCTTTATCCTCAAGAGAAGGATAAAAAACAACTTTTAAATTATTTTTTTTCATATGTTCAGCAAATGTCCTTCCAAGTGAATTTTCGGGTAGATTTAAAAGTTCTTCAAGATCAAAGGGTTTGGGAGAAAGGTATCGGGTTCTTATTAACTCAGCTATTTCTGGAACGGCCTGTACAGATTCAAGTGTTTGCTTCATACTTTTATGATTTCTGAAAGATCTTCCCCGGAAAATGGGTGAAATATCACTAGGCTTAAGGACAATTTTAAACATTCCAAAGATAAGCAGAAAAATGTCTATTAATTTAACTTTCTTTTTCTTTTCCATATAACCCCCTTTTCAGTCATTCTTTTCATAATAATTTACCACAGATTATTCAGATAAAGTGGCAAATAGGCACAGATAAGAGTCAAAAAAAATTTATAATTAATTCTTTATCCGTGTATATACTGATTATATCTGTTTTATCTGTGGTGAAAATCATCCCAATGAAATTTCCATATGATAAATATTACTTTTTTTGTTATTTATGACTTCCTTACTATTGGTTAGTAAATCCAGTTCGGATACAGATGAAATAAAACCCCTTACATTTTCATTTAAAGGATCTCTTTTATCAAGGGCCATTGCCAGAAATAAACTATTGTTTTCCCTGACAATTTTAAAAGCCTTATTGATCAAAGAAGGCAGGATTTCAGAATTTTTTAGCGGAATACATAAATTTACTACGTTAAAAAAATTTAATGACTGTCCCGGTTCGGGAAAATGAGGTAGATTAAATAATTTCTTAAAAAAATTCCAGGTTTTTCTGACAATAGTCATAAATGGTATTTCAGCAGTAATAATTATTTTTCTGATTTCAAACTGATTCCAGATTCCTAGAAACCCTTTTATTTCATTATCTTTGATTGCCAGTAAATAAGAGGAAATATTGAGCCCTGGTGAGTTTTTTATCCAGTTTTCAAATTCATCAAGGGTAAAAACTCTTCCCAGATTTTTTTTTGAAATTACCTGATTCCATAATTCAACCATTTCCGGCAGATCATCCCAGGTAGCACAACGAATAAAATAATCATTTTTGATTAAAAAACGTTTCGGGTTAAAAGGTAAAAAGAAATAAGTTTTAATTTCCCCAATTTTTTCAAAACGGGTTATTTTGTCCCGACCAAGATTAGCCAGCTTTTTTAGTCCAGCTTTATTATCATTCAGAACACAGGAAAAAATAACCGGTTCCGCACCAAGAACCTGTAAACAGGTATTATATCCTGCAAGCATCATTTTATCCCCCAAGCCAGTTCCCCGAGCTTCAGGTTCTAATCGCAAATCACACATATAGGCCTGTTTCTTTATCTGGCCATCCATATATACCTGATCGAAAATTACCGAAATTGTTCCCAATAATGAATCCCCAAGCCTGTTTCCTACATTTTCCTGATAAAGTTCCACATTTGTGGGTTGACTTTTGGAAATGTTTTCCCTGTAGGCAACCAGAACCCTCCGGTCAAAACCCTGTACTCTACTTAGATTAAAATAATCAGGAGAACGATCAACTTTATAACTAAGGCTACTGAGAACAGGGTATTTTAAAAACAAATTTATCAGTGACTGATTATCCAACTCGGTTGAATTGCGGATTTGAACATCTTTAAAAAAATCTGATTCCATTATTAGTTTTATTTTTTCCAAATTATAGCCTGAAGTTAACTTCTTTCTCCCGCAATGCAGGAAGTTCCTGACCATCTTTTAATCTTTGCCGGAGGTTTTTTATCCAAATATTTGCTGTATCAGCAGGAACAGATGTAAAGTGTTCACCAAATTTTTTTATGACAGAACCCTGATTGTCTAATATTTCTACATCCTGATCCAGAATTTTTTGGCCCAAGATCGGAACAAAGATTTTACCTAAATTATTTAACCATCCAAAATGCCAGGTGACACAAACATTTAAATATGTAACGAAATCTTCAACAGGGGTGCAGAAGTGATAACCAATCATATGGCGATCATTTCCCAAACTGTACCCAACCTGAATAATTGATGGTAATATAAACCGATCCTGATGAACCTGCATTTCATTTTTGCCTGACATCAGTGATGCCAGCAGACTATCTCCTTTATTTTCTTCTTCAGAATCAATGATTACTCCATCAGAAACTATTTTCACAGACGATTTTGTTACATGGGTAGCAGGGCTCCTGAATAAACCTTTATGAATATATCCTGTATGGGGAGAATCAATAAAATTTTCGATAACATTATCAACAGTATTAATTATTTTAGCTCTAAGTTTATAATGTAGCCAGCCATTTTCCTGGTAATGAGGTATTGTAAAAGGTTTCTCATCTTCACCAGGTTTACGGTCACCAATCCATACCCAGATATATCCATTCTGTTCAATAACTGGAAAGGAAGAGGTGTAAGAAGAACCAGGTATTTTTTCACCTTCACAGAGAGAAGGTATAAATACACATTTTCCCTCACCATTAAACTCCCAACCATGGTAAGAACACCTGATTATTCCCTTTTCTATTTTGCCATGTGAAAGAGAAGCATTACGATGCGGACAACGGTCAAGTAATGCCAAAGGAATATCATTTTCATCCCTGAATAAAACAATTGGTTCATTCAGAATTTTACAGCTAAGAGGTTTTTTACCCAAATCTTTGGAGGAAGTGGCAATATACCAATAGTTTTTCATTAAAAGAATAGACCTTTTTTCTTTCTACTTTTATAGGTAAAAATTTCTGGAAAATTAGTCCGGTTAAGTGCTGCAAACCAAAATGGAGGATTTGTAGAAAGAATAGTAAGAAGTGCCTGCATAAAATCAATTTTAAAAGAATCAGGGGCAAACCATCTAAAACCCACACCAATTGAGCCAGTAAGGTTAGAAACATGATGCCAGTATGAAGGAGGGTTAAATAATACATCACCGGCTTCCATTGTGCATTCATACCGATCAAGATATTCCATCGCCGGATATTTTTCAAAATCAGGGTTCATTGGATCAAATGCCGTATGGAAATAAGGGTTTCTACTGACAACAGGTTCTAAGGCGCAGTCATATTCAGGAGGATAAATTATCCAGTGTTTACGCCCATAAACCTGAGTAAAAAGGTTATGCTCTGCGGCACAGTGAATATTTGTTTTAGTACCCTTACCGCCAATAAATACCTGAAATGTTCTTCCTGAATGAACAAGGTTTCTCATACTAAGTAACCAGTTCATATCAAAATCTTTTTCCAGTTCAGGGTGTTCATGAAGAATTCGGTTAAAGCGACTATATTTTTTTATAGGCCGATCATCCATTTCCATTAATACCTGTCTAAGTGTAGTTTCTTCAGGAACAAAATTTACATTATTTACATTTTCAGGTGATGCATCAATCAGAGTAACCTTATCATCACCATACATCTCTGCCAAAAACTCAGGGGTCCACTTTTTGACACATTCCCATTCAGCAGCAGCTCCCTCCATTATTACCGGAACACCCCACTTCAGATAGGTATTTCTAAACTCCCAGGGAGTTAGTTTTTTAACTCTTTCAATTTCAATAGTTCTACCTTTTGTCTTATTTTTAGAGACTTTTTCGGTAATTCGTTTTTTTAGATTTTCTCTTTCTTTAGAGAGAAATAAGTTAACAGTTTCTTGCCCAAAAACATGCTCCAGAAACCAGTAAAGGTCATACTCATTCCGATCTTTTACATCAAGAATACTGATACTTTCGGAAATTTTTTTTGACATATTTAAAGAAGAAGTGGTCATAAAACATTAAACCTGATTTTTAAAATTATTAATACCCACAAGGTATAGTCCTTATAAAATACTGAAAATTATATACCCGATTATACAGACATTTTAACTTATTGCTATATTTTTTAATATTTATTATGCTAACTAAACCTTTTTCAATAAGCTCTGTAATAAATAATTAAAATATGACCCAGAAAGAATAGCAATTATAAACAAATAAATTAAGGAAAATAGTTCAATCCTCATGTGTAATTTGTTGTGTCTCTTTTACTTTAAATATTTAATAGAGAATTAATTATTAATTATTGCTTTACAAATTTTATTTCATATTTATTTCATATTTTTGTTGTATTCTGATAAATATAGAGTTTTTACACTTATACTAAAATATAATAGGCCGAAAAATTTATAGGTTTCCGGTAAAAAACATTTTTATAGAAAATAAAAAAATTATTAGAAAGGTAAAAATGAAAATAACTAATTTTATCAGTTTTCTTACATTTGTAGCTTTTACATCAGGAACAATTTATGGGTGTGCCACTCCTTCGACAGCTCCAACACAAAAAAATAAACCTTCCACAACTAATATTGGTAATGGTGGGTTATCAATTATGTCAACAGATAATCCCCAGTTAAAAAAAGAGATTGATGCTCTCAAAGGTCTTTCTAAAGAAAATAAGAAAGCAAAAATAGAAGAATTAAAGAAAAAATATCCTAATTCTTTTAAAAAGAATGGCTATAAAGGAGCTCAAGTTTCAGAAAAAACTAAAAATATTCAATTAACGGGCAAATCTGATTCGTTAAAAACAATGTATTCTGACGCATTAGGAAACAAATTAGAAAAGAAAAAAGACAATCTTGCTCTCTTAAAAGAATTTCAGTCTTTAAAAGGCCTTTCAAAAGCAGCAAAAAAAACTAAGCTTGAACAAATTAAGAAAAAATATCCTGACGCTTTCAAAAATAAGAAAAGATTGGTTAATAAATTAAGATAAATTTTCTTTTGGGGATGGTTAAAAAGAAAAATAAATTTCACAACAAGGGGCTTAAGTCCCTTGTTGTGAAATTTATTTTATTTAACACTATAGTCAAAAGAATTTATATATCTTATTTTTGCAATTTGCTTTTAATCAATTAATATATATAAAAATAAGATATTTTATAAGAATAAATTATTATGCTTAATTTAAAATATATCAATAAATCCAAAGATCAACTGTCGCTGAAAGTAGTAGCCTCACACAGGTTTCTCACTTCAATTAATAATAATATTGCAAATATAAAAAGTTCTTCTGACTCAATACAGGAAAAAGAAGAAAAAATGTATAAAGTTATTTTGAAAGATGCAATAACTATTTTGGCAAGATTTGCTGAAAACCCTGATGAAGAAGATAAAATCCGCCGGGCAGCAAAAAAATTTACTCAGGCTTTAGAACTAAGAAAAATCTATGCAGAACCTTATTTTTATCTTGCGTTTATATATAATTACCTGGGGCAAAATGAAATTTCAATACGTTATTTACAGGTTGCCCGGTTTATTAACCCTGAACTATCAGGAATAAGGGAATTAAAAGGTTTTAACAATCGCCCAACTAAAACAGAACCTTCTAGAGCAATTCAACCTCAAAAACCTGTTCCCAAAACTCAGCCAGGGGTATTATTTAAACCTGATACCCCTGTTCTCAGAAGATTTCCCAAGTACTAAGATTATCCAAAGGAGATTCAAATGTGTTTAAATATGTTTGCCCCAGAAATAACAAAAAAACAAAAAGAAGAAATTAAAAATCCTGAAAGCGGAAAAAAAACATTAAGAATGCTTCTGGAGAAAATAAATCCCAACCTTGACTTCGAACATGTTTTTTCAGGAAAGATTGATTTTCCGGTTGATCATGAAGAAATAAAAGAAAAAAGGGAATTTATTTTAAGTTTAATACACGGTTCTTCTGAACCAGTATTACCTTTGATGCAAAAAATCAAAAACCATTTTACGAAGCAAGAGCAGGAAGACAGAAAAAATTTAATTGATGAGTTAAATTTTATCCGAATTTCAATTGAAGGAACTATTCCAGAGACAATAAAACCAGTTGAATTAACTATAGATAACCCAGGAGTTTCAGAAAAACAAGCAAATCCTAACGTTCTTAACAAATACATTTTACCCCCAGTTTCAGGTTCAGAAAAAATCGTAAAAGCTCATATTTCAACAATACAAAACTGGCGAGAATGGAAAAACAATAATGGGAGTAATAAATCGGCAAAACAATTCAGAAAAAACCCTGCCCAGGCAATGTTAAAAGATCTTATGGAAGAAATCGAAATAATGAGAAACAAAAAAAACAATCTAGAATCACAGATTGGCAATCTGGCTAAACAATATATGGAGCTTAATAATAAACAACATCAACTTCCAGGAGAAATTACTAAAATTAAAGAACAGAAAATACTTATTGAGAAGGAGGTATTTGAGTTAAATAACCAAAAGCAAACCTTAGAATTGGATATTATGGTTTTGAAAGGTGAAAAAAAGATTTTAGAGAATTCACTTATTAATTTAAGATCAAAACTTTCAGAATTGAAAAATGAAGTTTCCAGTTTAAAAGAGTTAAAGTATACTCTTGATTATCAATTAACAACCTTCCAGAGTTTACAAGATTCAGACCCTGGCAAAGTAAAAAAAATAACTGAAAAAGTAGCTGAGATAAAAGCTAAAAACGAACTTATTAGTCAAAAAGAGAATGAATTAACAGGAATAACAGCAAAAATTAGTTTTAAAAAATCTGAAATAACAGATAATCATATTAAAATTGTAGAAAAAGAGAAAGTTTATAATCCATTATCTTTCCAAATACAGATTAAGCAACAGGAACATAATAATCAGATACAATCAGTTATTACAAAAGAGACTGAACTTTTAGGCTTAAGTTCAGCAATAATTTCCAAAAACAGTGATATATCAGTTAAACAATCAGAAATAGATACTTTGGATATTGAGATTAAAAAAGCAAATAATGCCCCAGACCTGGTTAAACTTAAGGAATTTGTCCTAAAGTATGAGGATAAAAATACAACACCTTATGAGAAAGCTAAAATCAAATATGAATTGGGTATTATTGCAAAAATTGAAAATATTAATACAAAGGTTATCCTGGATGGTCCATGGAGTGCAAAAATCTATACTCTAATCAGGGAATCTCTAAAAACAGCAGATGAAATAATGTCTGAAAAAAACAATATAGATCAAATTCCAACAGGCTGTTTTTTTGAAAAATCGGTTTTAGCATTAGGTATTGAGTTAATGGCTTATAAAAATATAAAAATAATCAGAAATGATAAAAAAATTACAGCTCTGGAAAAACAAATTGTTGAAATACAAAATTTAAAAAGTAAAATTGAGAAAAAGCTAAATGGTTCTCCTGTAATAACAGAAGATCAAAAAAAGATTTTTGAAAAACATATAAATAATCTAAAACAATTAGAGATTAAAACTGAAATTAAAATTATCAAGAAATCACCTGAAATACTAAAAAAAGAAATACTTAAAGCCATAAATCTAAATCCATCTACCAAACCATTAATAGAAAATGATAAAATTCAGGCCAGGGAAAAAGTAGCAGCAACCAAACTTCTTAAAAATATATTCAAAATTGATTCTGATATTATTTCAAATGCTAATGACCGATTGAAAGAAGCAACAGTTAAGCAGTTAGATAAAAAACTGAGAGTTTTTGCATAACAAATTTTTATAAAAAGGAATAAATATGACATTTAATAAACAACCTTTTGGTAACAAGCAAGCATTTAGCAGTAAACAGCCTGTAAAGATAACTTTAGAAAATAATAAGAAAAAAGCTGTCCCAGAGCTACTAAGCAAAATATCAGACGAATTAAATTTATCTGGGTCTGAAGAGGGTGTAAAAACAGGCCTTGAGGGAGCAAGATTAGTGCTGGAATATATTGGGTACAACACTTTTTATGTTCAACCCGAAAATGACACTCCTTTTGAGCAGCTATTTGTACCTATTGGTAAAGATGAATCTTATGATGATGACAGACCAATTATTCAAATATTTTTTATTTCTGATATGATTCACTCTGAAGACTCAAATTTGAAACAAGAAGAAGAAAATGCATTAATATTGGAATTTTTTGTGTCTTTACCTTTAGAAAAAGAATTGGATAATCAAAAAAAGAATCAGATATATGAGCTTTTGGCAGCATTTACAAATGTCGTGCCAATTGGAAATTTTGGTTATAGTGAAAAAGATGGGGTATTTTACCGTTATAATCTGATGTTACCAAACAAATATATTGATGATGTTGTGATGGTAGAAATTATTCAAATGATAGATTTTTTTATTGACTCATTTTACAAAAAAATAAATTTATTTGCTGTTTCTGATGTATCAATAAAAAAAATAATTGAAGAATCGGAAAATGAACTAGTCTCATCTAAAGGATAAGAAGTCTGAAGCAATGGGTTGCCCTAAAGGATTCACTTAAAGCTCATTTTTGGCTTTTTTGAGCACAGTTATTGCAATGATAACCAATGACAAATCTTTCGAAGGTGAAATTACCATAAAGAGCCATTAAATAAAAATCTTGGTATAAATTATAATTCCCAACATAAGAATTGCAGTTTTTACAACTATTTGCCAGATAGCTTACTCCCATTGACTTACTGTATTGTTTTACAATATTGACTCCTTTGGATATTGCTGTCTTTAATTCATCAAAATAAAATCTGTCAGGTCCGGTATAAGCTCCATTTCGCTCATTTACAGCACCTTCAATGATAGCAACTTTCATTTCTTCCTGGCAAATATCACATTTACCATTAACAATAGTCATAAGAGTTTCCTGTTTATAGCCAGAACATTCATTACACTTTGGGTTTTCACAATAATGAACATAGGTTGGTTTAAACTTTTTTCCGCGGATCAGTTTTAAATCACCTTCATTAGAAACTTTAAAAAATATAAAGAAAATCTTGTTTTTATTATAAAAATCGATCAATTCAGGTTCAGGTTCATGAGTAACAATAATTTCAATAACAGCAAATACCTTATTTTTGTCATCCAATAAAGAAATATCTGGTCTAAAATATTTTGAGGAATCAGGTTCAATTAAAGTATGTTCAAGTTTTACAACTGAAGCTTTTTTTAAGAGATTTCCCGAATGTTTTTTATTACAATAATTACATTGCCAAAAAATTTCTATAGCTTCTTTTTTAGCAATACTTTTACTTATTTTCTTAAATAATATGGATTTAAAGGCAAAATGAATCGCAGATTCAGGTGAGCAATTTTGTGTAAGTTGGTGGTGGGAAAAATGTGGTCGTTTAAGTTTTCGTTCACTTTTTCTAAGAATTAATTCCTGATTGCAGATTAAACAAAGGTAGATATTACCCTTATTAGCCGATCCTGCAACAACTATTTCTCCTTTTTGATCTTTCGCAAAAGAAAAATTTAATATACGCGACATCAATAGCCTCCATTAAACAGAATAACTGAAAAATGGGAATAAAAATTTATATTATTGTACAATACCTATGACAAAATTATAAATTAATTCTTCCAATAGACCTAATGGATTC
>CAYRDV010000041.1:18512-23139 GCA_964422885.1 uncultured Candidatus Sericytochromatia bacterium | reverse complement strand
CAGCTTGAGATTATGGTAAAAGGTTTTTTTGACAAAGAACTTTTACTTGATTATCTTCATTATTTTATATTATTTGAAAATGATGGGGAAATTATTACAAAAAAAATTGCTGGATATCATCAGTTTCATGCAGTACGTGAAGCTGTTAAAGCAACTATAACCGCCTCCCAGCTTCCTCAGAAAGATAACATTATGGAAGTTAGAGCAACTTATGGAAATGAAGTTGTTCCTGGCTCTAAAAAGGCCGGTGTAGTATGGCATACACAAGGTTCGGGGAAAAGTATTTCTATGGCATATTATGCAGGAAAACTTATACAACAACCTGAAATGAAAAATCCGACAATTGTAGTGGTTACTGATCGCAATGATCTTGATGGGCAATTATTTCAGACATTTTCCCATGCTCAGGAACTATTAAAGCAAATACCTGTACAGGTAGGAAGTAAAGATGAATTAAGGCAGATACTTTCTGAAAAACAGGCAGGAGGTATAGTTTTTACAACTGTTCAAAAGTTTACAACATTTGAAAATGAAGATTTTTATCCGGTACTTAATGAACGTCATAATATCGTTGTTATTAGTGATGAAGCACATAGAAGTCAGTATGGACTAAAAGCCAGAATGTCAAAAGATGGAGAATATAGATTTGGTTATGCCAGATATATGCGCGATGCTATGCCAAATGCCTCCTTTATTGGGTTTACAGGAACACCTTTATCTTCAGAGTCACAGGAAGATAGAGATACAAGAAAAGTTTTCGGGGAATATGTCTCAATATATGATATTCAGGATGCTGTTAATGATGGAGCAACAGTTAATATTTACTATGAATCACGCCTTACAAGATTATCCTTACATTCGGAAATTGAAAAGTTATCGAGACAGGCAGAAGAAGTTATTGAGGATGAAGAAGACCTTATTGAACGGGAAAAAGCAAAAGTTGAATGGACGAGTCTTGAAAAACTTGCAGGTACAAAATCTCGCCTGAAAGAAATTGCCTTAGATTTGGTAAATCATTTTGAAGAAAGAACTGCCGTGATGGAAGGTAAGGGAATGATTGTAGCTATGAGTCGCAAAATATGTGTGGCTCTTTATAATGAAGTAATAGCCTTAAAACCTGAATGGCACGATTCAGATCCAGAGAAGGGAACAATAAAAATAATTTTTTCAGGCTCTGCTTCTGATAAATCTTTTTTAAGTTCTCATATTTATAACAAAAAGACTAAAAGAAGAATAGAGAAGCGTTTTAAGGATATAAATGATTCTTTGAAACTGGTAATTGTAAGAGATATGTGGCTTACAGGATTCGATGTACCTTGCTGCCATACAATGTATATTGATAAACCAATGCAAAGTCATAATCTTATGCAGGCAATAGCAAGAGTTAACCGTGTTTTTAGAAATAAAACAGGTGGATTGGTTGTTGATTATATTGGTATTTCAAATGCACTTAAACAAGCACTAAAAACTTACATAGAAGCAAAGGTAAAGGGTGATCCATATCTTAGAGCTGAAGAAGCTTTCATTATTTTAAAAGAAAAGCTTGAAATTGTCCGTAATATGTTTCATGGTTTTGATTATAGTTTGTATCCAACAGATGCCTATAAAATTCTTGTACCTGCTGCTAACTATATATTAGGTATTGAGAATGGTAAGAAAAGGTTTATTGATGCTGTTCTATCTGTAAATAAAGCATTCTCGTTATGTGGAACTTTGGATGAAGCAAAGGAGCTACACAAAGAAATAGCTTTTTTCTCAGCAATTAAAGCAGCATTTACAAAATATACATCTGTGGATAGAAAACGTAGTCTTGAACAAAGAAATTCTGTATTAAAACAGATTCTTGATAATGCAGTTATTGCTGAAGAAGTTGCAGATATTTTTTCTCTGTCAGGCATAGAGAATCCAAATATTGGGATTATTTCTGACGAATTCTTTGACCAGATAAGGCAAATGCCCTACAGGAACCTAGCTATTGAACTCTTGGAAAAACTGATTAAAGATAAGATCAAATCAAAAACAAAAAATAATATAGTAAAAGAAAAAAAATATTCAGAACGCCTTATTGAAGCAATCAGAAGTTATAATAACCGTGCAATTGAAGCAGCACAGGTTATTGAAGAATTAATTCTTATGGCAAAAGAGTTTGAAAAAGAATTGGAAAAAGAAAATTCACTTGGCCTTAGTTCTGATGAAATCGCCTTTTATGATGCTTTGGCAAACAATGAAAGTGCTGTCCGTGAGTTAGGTGATGAAACATTGAAGAAAATAGCTGTAGAAATAACTGAAAAACTTAGAAAATCAACAACTGTTGACTGGCCAGTTCGTGAAAGTGTAAGAGCCAAGCTAAGGATCTTAGTCAGAAGAACTTTACAACGATATAGATATCCACCTGATAAACAACTTGAAGCTGTTGAGTTAATATTAAAGCAAGCCGAAGTTTTGTCAAATAACTGGAGTACATAACTGGTTAAAGCAGTTATGATATAATTCATTAATAATCTCAGTCCATGTCTAATATAAATTAAAGACCTTGTTTAGGTTAAGCTTTTAAAGGGAGAAAATACTCACGTGAGTAATGTATATACTTCTACATTTAGGACACTATATCCGAAAAAATACGATGTTATTGTTATCGGAGCCGGGCATGCAGGATGTGAAGCTGGTCTTGCCAGTGCAAGGCTTGGCTGTAAAACTCTTGTTGTTACCATAAATCTTGATACTATTGCCTGGATGCCTTGTAATCCATCAATAGGTGGCCCAGCTAAGGGAAACCTTGTCAGGGAAGTTGACGCACTTGGCGGAGAAATGGCAAAAGTTACGGATCGGACATATCTTCAGATCAGAATGCTTAACTCATCAAGAGGCCCGGCAGTGCAGGCATTAAGAGCACAATGCGATAAAAAATTATACAGTATGTTTATGCGCCAAGTACTTGAGTCACAGGAAAACCTGGACATTAAACAGGTAATGGTTGATGAAATAATTATTGAAGAGGGCCGGGTAGCCGGAATAGTAAGTAATCTTGGGATGGAATACAGGTGTAGCTCGATAATAATCGCCACGGGTACTTTTCTCAAAGGCAGATGTCATGTAGGTTTAAAATCTTATATAGCAGGAAGGACAGGGGAGGCATCAGCAGAGCATCTTTCTGATAGTCTTCTTAAACATGGCCTTTTACTTGGTAGGTTAAAAACAGGTACTCCTGCCAGAGTTGACAGAAAAACCATAAATTTTAACCGGATGAAAATTCAGGAAGGTGATGAGCCAGTAAAATTCTTTTCTTATGATTCTCCAGGTCAGGTGAAGGAGCAGACTCCCTGCTGGCTTACCAATACTACTCTGGAAACTCATAAAGTAATCATGGAAAATCTTGATAGATCGCCGATGTATAGTGGGGTTATTAAAGGTATAGGTCCCAGATATTGTCCTTCAATTGAGGATAAAGTGGTACGTTTCCCTGACAGGGACCAGCATCCTATATTTATTGAACCTGAAAGTATTTTTACCAATGAAATGTATGTTCAGGGAATGTCTTCAAGTTTACCGGAAGATGTACAGTTAAAAATGCTGAGAACTGTTCCAGGTATGGAAAATGTTGAAATGCTGCGACCTGCTTATGCGGTTGAATATGACTACATACCAGCCTCTCAGTTATATCCATGGCTGGAGTCAAAAGTGATTTCCGGCTTGTTTACAGCCGGACAGATCAATGGTACAAGCGGATATGAGGAAGCTGCTGCTCAGGGCATAGTAGCTGGAATAAATGCAGCCAGATATATCAAAGCAGAAAAATATATCACAATGGAACGCTCAGAATCATATATTGGAACATTGATTGATGATTTGGTGACCAAAGAAATTAATGAACCTTATAGAATGCTAACATCACGTTCTGAATATCGTTTACTTTTAAGGCAGGATAATGCTGATTTAAGACTTACCCCTCTTGGTAGAAATCTAGGCTTAGTACCTGATGGAACTTATGAAAAGTTTTCCAGAAAATCCCGGTTAATTGAAATAGAACTTAAGCGCCTGGCATACGCCCGTATAAACCCAAGCGATGAAATGAAAGCTAAAATAATGGCAGTTACAGGACAGGAATTACATCAAACATCATCCTTACTGGAATTTTTAAGAAGACCTGAAGTTACTTATCAGATGATTGCTGAACTTGCTCCACCATCAGAGTCTATAAGCAGAGAAGTAGCAGAACAGATTGAAATACAGGTAAAATATGAAGGATATATTGAGAGACAAAGCCAGTTGATTAATAAATTCAAAAAAATGGAAAATCTGCCAATACCTTCCAATATAAATTATTTTAGTATTAAAGCCTTATCAAGAGAAGCAATGGATCGACTTTCAAAAGTAAAGCCACAGTCTATAGGCCAGGCCTCAAGAGTAGGTGGGGTAACTCCGGCAGATGTATCAGTACTTCTGGTTTATCTTGAGTCCATAAAAAGAGCTGTCAGAGAGGCGATTTAAAATTGGTAATAGTGAGTTTTTTTATTAGAATATAAGCGAAAGTTTGGCCCTTTTAGATAGACCTGGTTATTTGTTTTAAGTAATTCAGAAAATTTATTTAAGAAAATGCATATGACGACAACGCAAAACACGAGTGAAC
>CAYRDV010000041.1:0-18502 GCA_964422885.1 uncultured Candidatus Sericytochromatia bacterium | reverse complement strand
GTCCAAAGTTTCTGTGGATGTTTTTGGAGATATACAGAAAATTTATTTAAGATATTAAAGTAGGAAATAGATATTTTAACGTAATGATGAGCTTTAGGGTTTTGTTGCTCCGATTGCTAAATTCCGTTTTATCTCATTATAAACTTCCTGTCTATGAACAGAAACTTCCCTTGGTGCTTTAATACCAAGTTTCACATTTCCTTCCCTAATTTCTAAAACAATTATTTCGATATTATCTCCGATCATTAGGCTCTCATTTGATTTCCTACTAAGTACAAGCATATAAACCTCTCACAGATTAAATGAAGAAACTTTAAAATTTATTAAAATTAATATTATCATAAATTACTAATTTTTACGATATTGAAATTTGATAAGATATCTTTAAAATTTGGTTATTCATACCGTTTTCAAAATTCATAGGTTAAATTTAACCCAAATAAATGTTTAATATAGCTTCTGCCAATATAGTCATTATTTGTAATATTAGAATGGTTATAAAGGAAGTTATAGGATAAACTCGCTGAAAGATTATTATAAATTGGTATAGAAAAACCTAGTCCCAGATTGTATAAGATATCTTGTCTTACTTTTTCTACATTTCGTATTACTTTTATTTCTGTTTTTCCGGTAGCAATATTGGTTATTGGACTTGTTAGACGGTATATATCAGGCTTATCATAATTATTAAAGGAAATTTTCGCATTAAGCCTTAGTCTGCTATTAAATAATAGGTTAAGTCCGGTATCAAATAATAAATCATTGGATACCAGAGAATTGGTAAAATTATATTCAAGATTATATTTTCCGCCATCATTTAACAGGCCGGATTGACTTAGAAGTGTATCATCCGCATTTATTTTCTGAAAATTATACCCTGCTCTAAACCATAAACGGTTATTTAGAAGATAGAAATACTGTGATAATTCAAATGAATGTTCAATATTATTTCTGGTTTTAATTGCCGGATAAGCATTTAAATCAAAATTATATTGTAAAACAGTAATTAAATTTGGTGAAATATAATAGTTTAATTTTGGTGAAAGATGGTTATTAAATAAAAAGCTACTGCCTCCAAGAAGATACCAGTTAAAATTATAATCAATTTCGCCCAGAAGATTATTTAAAATTGAATAATTAAATTTAGCATTGGTAGTATGCCTTTGAAGATTAAAATCATAACTATGAATATTTAAGCCAGGAGTTTTATCATTAATACCGGAAAAAATATTTCCATAATAATTATATTGTGCCTGAAAATTGTTATTGAATATATATCCGGCAAGTAAATTTGCCGTGCCCGCCATATCACTGATAATCGTATCATGTGAATCAGCATAGGACAAATTGCTGTCATAAATGGTTCCCAGAGTAGACTGAAAATAGTAAGGTCTAATATTAGGTAAAGTTGCATTTATTTCTTCTATTACCCTGATATACAGTCTTGCATCACTTGCTATTTTTGAATCAGGATCAATCAGAATTATTTTTTCAAATGTTTCAATTGCTTCTTTATACTTTTCACGCAAATATAATGTATTACCCAAATAATAAAGAGATAATAGTGAATTTGGCTTATCAGCAAGTGATTTATGAAAATTTCTTTCGGCATTTACATAATTTTGATTATCAAGATATTCTATTCCCTGTCTGAAATTAATGTCTGTTGTTAAAAGCTCTATTTTTTCTTTTTGTAATACCTGCTCATCAATAGAATTTATCCATGTCTTGGCATCTTCAACCAGTTCATTATCCCGGCTTTCTCTTGCTACTTTCTGAAAAGTTGCCCGTGCTTCGTCTGTATAACCTGAACTAAGATAAGCTAACCCAGCTCCAAAAAGTGCATCAAGTTTGGTTTTACCAAATATTTTGTTTGCTTCCAGAAAATAGGCAATAGACAGATAGTATTTTCCTAAACCATAATATGAAAGTCCAATATAATAATAGGCATCACCATATCCTGGAAACTTCTCAATTATTTTTTTAAAAACCTCAATAGCATCTTCATATTTTTGAGATTCATAAGCTTTGGCTCCAAGTTCAAAAACCTTATTGATATCTTCTTTTGAATTTATTTTTATATCAGGTATTTTGATTTTATCAGGCTCTGTAACCTTATTTTTTGCACTTGGTTTACCTTTAACTTCAGCTTTTGCTTCTGGAATATTATTAAATCCAGGAGAGTTTAAAGCCAAAATTAAAATTAAAGCCTTTAAATTTTTATTCATGTTTCTTTTTATTCTTTTGCTCCTGCGACCCATCTGAAGTTAAAGCCAAATAAGCCATCACATTCCCTGTGGCCTAGTACATATTCATCAATTTTTTGAACCTTTATTGTACCGTTAATGTTTTCAATTAATGCACCAACACAAAATTTTAAATGTGGTCGTGGACTATCCATCTTAACTGTAATTTCCTGATTTAAGCCTTTTAGAGTAAGTGATGCTCCAGCTTCAAGAAAATCAGAATGACCTTCATAAATAAATGAAAAAATTGCTGCTTTTTTTAAAAGATCAGGGCGGTAAATATAAAGATTCTCTCCATCCGTTGATGAGCCTGTGCGATCATCCTTGTCAAGATAAATATAGGGATAAGTATATTTTGAACCGAAAGTATTACCTAAAGCCTGGATAACCCCCTTTCCTCCATCAATCATTTCAAACATACACCCCAGATCCAGATCTAGAGTTTCAACTTTTCTGAAAAACCCGGACTTTTTATTCCCCTGATTCCAGTTTAAATTTATATGAATCTCGCTCTTATCTACATCATGTTTTGAAAGATCAATTTTGGTAGAATCACCTTTTTTTTCAAGAGTAATTTTAGATAGTGATATTGAAGGCTGAACTTTAGTTGGCGGTGCTTCTTCTTTTTTGGTAATAATAGGCTCTGATTTTCTTTGAGACTGATTATCAACACTTACTTTCTCACTGCCATATTCTTTCAATATTGCTGCAAGACCGGCATTAAAACCATTACCAACACCCTGTATTTTCCATTCATTATTTCTTTTATAAAGCTCTAAAGCAATAACTGCCGTTTCTTTGGTAAGATCAACCACATCAAATCTTAAAATAGCTTTTTGATTCATTTCATCGACCAAATCAGCATAAATACTTTTTACATTACTAAACCTGTGATTAAGAGAATCTCCATTATCTATTGTCATTATAAAAATGATTCTTGAAACATCTGAAGCCACTTTTTTCAAATCAATGTGTATTGTCTTTTTATAATTTCCAACGGGGGCAGAATGCATTTTGACTTCACCGGCTAAACTACTTAGATTATTATAAAAGACGAAATTTCCTTCTTCTTCGAGTTTTCCACGCTCAGAAAGAAGCATTACACTTGCATCAATTTCATAACTAGGACAGGTACTTTGATCCCATGATAAACCTATAGTAAAGGAATTAGAAAGAATTTCCTTTTCCAGAGAAAGCTTTTGACCTTTAAGTATGTTTTTCATTGTTTCACCTCTTAAAAAGATATACAGGTATATATGCTATTAATCATTATTTATAATGCTGTGATACTTCATGTAAAGAGCCTGCTTTTGAAGCCTCACCAACAGCTGCCATTGTCCATCCATTATTTTCACGGGAAACCTCTGCTAATATCATTGAAGTCATTCCTGGGTAAGAGCTGCTAAGATTATATTTGGCAATTTCAGAATTTTTTGCCTGATCAATCATTCTGACAAAAGCATTTTCTACCTGCCCGAAATCCTGCTTACGTTCTTTTGACTGGAATATACTTACTGCAAATACCAGCTTTTGAATATTGGAAGGGACATTTTTTAAATCAACAATGATTTGTTCATCATCACCTTCGCCTTCGCCGGTAAGATTATCTCCAGTATGGGTAATACTGCCATCGGGGCTTTTTAGATTACTATAATAAACCATATTTTCCAGCTTACCTGTGTCATTTAGCATGATACAGGCGGCATCAAGATCGAATGCCGAATTTTGTTGTGAAAAAAGCTTGTTAAAAAATCCCCCACCAGAGTTTTTGTTCTTATTTATATCCCAACCTAAGCCCATGATAACTTTACTTAAACCCGGAGACTCCTTTTCAAGTGAAATTTTTTGACCTTTCTGTAAATTGATACCCATATATTACCTCATTCAGAACATATATTTAGAAAAAATAAGTTAACTAAATTAACAGCAAAATTGCTGCTAATCTCTTTGACATGATATAACTTACAACAAGGGGTTGCAACCCCTTATTGTAAGTAATTTTATTTTATTAGTATTAACTTCAGGGTTCACCCCGGAGTGGGCCCTGTACTCGGGGATTTATTTTGCAGATAATGTTCATTGAGCGGAGCCAAAATGAACTACTTAGTAATTTTCCTGATAAGATTCTTCGCCTTCATATTCAGAGAGAGCATCATTAAATACAGCCTCCAGAATTGAAAGCTGAGAATTAATGGAAATATTAACAGCGTCTGATGTTGTATTAATTACACAACCACCCTTAGCAACATTGATATCACCGGTAATTGTAAATTCATGAACATCAGGGATAATAGCTTTGAAGTATTCCTGTTTTGGTAACAGAATATCCAGATCTGATGGATTAACCTTAACTTTTACGCTGTCAAGATCGCTAACTTCACGCAATGCCCGGTTAAGAACTTTATTACATAGCTCCTCATTTTCAGAGGCAGGTTCACCAAGAACTGAATGGGCAATCTGGTATGATATTTTTATCAGTCTTTCTTCATTTTGTTTAACCGCAACAGGAAATGCTGCATGTAGTTTATTCAAAGCGTTTGTCGCTTCCCTTAACAGTTCAGAATTTTCTTTGATAGCTTCTTCTTTACCTTCCTGATAACCTACACTAAATCCATCCTGTGTTGCTGCTTCTACAATGTCCTGATGTTGATCTTCTGCTGCCTGAATAATTCTAGCTGATTCAAGATTGGCATCGGAAATAATTCTTTCAGCTTCAATTTCAGCTTCTTCCCTAATTTCCTCACCACGTCTCTCTGCATCTGCAATTGTTGCATCTGCTTCATCCTGTGCATTGGCAGAGTTTTCAATAATCTGTCGGGCCTTTTCTTCTGCCTCTTCAACAATTGATAGACTCTTAGCATAAGATTCATCAAGGATCTGCTCACGTCTGGCTATAATATTATTAGCCATGCTTAAATTTTGATTATCATTTTCCAGTTTTTTCTTATAATACTGAACGGTTTCTTCTATATGTTCTTCAGCTTCATTTTTAATAATTTCCAGCTGCTCTCCGATTAAGGCTTCAACTTCACGCTCTACCTGCTGAAGCATAATTTCTCTTTCCCGGTTTAAATTAGTAATTTGCAGCTCTGTATATTTTGCTGTCATATTTGTCAGCTTACGATCAATTTCAGATATGAGCTGGTTAATATCTCTTTGAGGAGCAGTATCATCACCAAGCTGGGCTGCCTCAAGCAGTAATTTATCTCTGTCATCATCTGACATTAAACCTAAAAGTTTTTCTTGGGATAAATCCTGAATATTTTCACGGTATTCACGTATTTTACTTAAAAGTTTATTATCAACTTTACCCATAAGGGTAGAATGTTTTGATTTATCCCAGTCAGCGTCAATATCATCAAGATTCATTGATCCGTCTGTTTCATATTCATCAGAAAATCCCTGCTGGTCTGAATATGCGTTTTCAGAGGTATCCAGATCAAATTCTGAGTCAAGCTGATAAAGAGAATCATCTGATTCTTCACCGAAATCCATCGATGATTCTTCAGAAAAATAATCCCTTTCATTAAAGGTCCCGCCACCAATAACTATCGGTTGGCCAAAAACAAATTCTTCAAGATCTTCATCATCATAATCAGAAGAAAAACTAATATCTTCATCAAGATATATTGGTTCTTCATTTCCACCAATCAGGATTGTTTTACCAATAATAATACCGCCCTCAGAAATAATTTCTTCTTCCAGGGGCATTCCTTCGAGTTGTGACTCTAAAGACCCGTCATCTTCCTAAAGTTCAATATATTCAACTTCATGCGGTTTTAAAAGCATATGAGTTATTCCTAAATAACTTAAGAGACTAAATATTAAGTTAAATTATAGCTTAAGAGATGTTATTAAAATATACTTTCTAAACATTAATATAACAAAATTGATTTTGATAAGCTAAAATGAGATCAACATTTTAGTTAAAACTTATTTAATAATTTAAAACTCCAGAGGAAATAAAATGGCAAAAATAACAGGTTTAAGTCATATAGCTCTTATAGTTAAAGATATAGAAAAAATGATTGAGTTTTATCAGGATTTTGCCGGAATGGAGGTTATTCATCATCGGGTTGATGAAGGTATAAATGTTGTCTGGATTAGGCTTCCCAAGCCTGAAGCACTTATTATAGTAATGATTGAAGATAAAAATTTATTGCTTAATACATTTCAGAGAATGAATCATTTTGGTTTTGATGTTTATTCAAAAGAAGATGTTGACAGAATATCCCAAAAGGCAGAAAAGCTTGGTATTTTAAAACAACCAGCATTTAATGGCGGAAAAATTTTAGGTTATCTCTGTCTTGTTGAAGACCCCGATGGAAACCAGGCAGAGTTTGCTTATGGCCAGATGAGAACGGATAATTAAAATAAAAAAAAGAAGGAACTTTAAAGTTCCTTCTTTTTTAATAATTATTACTTCTTGCCTTTTGCAGCAGCTTTTTTCTTGCCAGCACCAGCAGCTGAAGGAGAAACTGATTCTCTTAAGCCTTTGCCAGGTGTGAAAACAGGAACTTTTTTTGCAGGTATTTTTAATACAGCACCAGTTTTAGGATTTCTTCCTTCTCTGGCGGCTCTATCTTTTACCTGAAATGTACCAAAACCAACAAGTGTTACTTTATCTTGGTCTTTTAATGCTTCAGTTACACATTTTAATGTTGCGTCTAAAACTACGCCTACATCTTTTTTGGTCATTTTGCTGCTAGCTGCAATTGCACTTACTAATTCTTCTTTGTTCATTTTTAACTCCTTTACCGTTTAGCTATACTGTATTTATTTTCTGGTTAACTCCCCTATTACAGGAAGCTTTAGGGTATACACCCAGAGGCTTTATACCAGGACCTCACAAAAAAGTACACTAACACAAAGTTACAGCCCGGTAAACTCTTTCAAAGCACCAGTCTCACTGTGTTACACTAAATGTTAAGATAATTTTAGTGTAATTATTTCTAGATGTCTATACCCTGAGCACCTAATTTTGTTAGTTTTTAGCGATTTTTCTAAAAATTTTTTCATAAATCTTCTTTACCTAATCTTAATGTTAATATTATAGTAAATATATTTAAATATATAAAACTAAATTTACCGATATTTTATATTAATAAATAATTTTGTTTAAATATATTAATAAAAAACTAAATTTAATCTAAAATAGTAAATTTAGTTTTTTTATACAGATTTTTTTTTTTTTTCTTATTTTTGGAAAAATTTTTATATTTTGAGTAAAAATTTTAATTTTTTTTTCTTAAGCCTTGGGTCTTATCGAAAAATCTTTCACTTTTTCAGACAATTATTCTTTGCATAGTAAAAAAAATAAAAAATTAGTTACTTCTTTTTAAGAAAAAATTCATAACTATACAGACTTATTCTAAAAAATTTAAAATATAATTTCAGAGGTATGATAATAAAAACGTAACTTAACTAATTATATTTGGTTTAAAAATTTTACAGTGTGGTGATAAAGTGAGTAAAGATAATTCAAAAGATGAGGCTAGAAAAGAGCTTTCGTCCCTTTTAAACGATTTTCGCAACAGGTTTTCAATAGGTAATAAACCACAGATGGTAGTTCCAGAAGAAAATGATTTCAATATTTCTATTAAAAGTTATACACACCCCAAAATAAACGACAAGGTTAAGGAAAAAATTCAAAGGCTTTTGGAAATTTCTCAATCTATAGAAGAAAAAATTATTAAAGAAGAAAAGCCTGATGAAGAAAAAGAATACACAATTAAATATAAAAAATGCCTCAATCATAGCCAATACCTTGCTGCTACTACTATAAAAGGACCACTGCTGGTGATCGCGGGTGCTGGTACAGGAAAAACCAGGACGATTATTTATCGGGTAACATACCTACTTGAAAATAATATACCTCCGGAAAAAATACTTCTTTTAACATTTACCAGAAAAGCTGCCGATGAAATGATTAACCGGACAAGTATTTTACTAAATGATGTAAAAAGCCAAAATATTATGGGTGGAACTTTTCATTCATTTGCCAATTTTATTTTGAGAAAATATTATAAGATTCTGAATATTTTGCCAAACTTTACAATAGTTGATACGACAGACTCAGAAGATATCATTGATCTAATCAGGCAGGAGTTGCACTTTGAAAAAAAAGATAAAGCTTTTCCCCGAAAAAGCCGGATACAGACAATCATTTCTAAGTCCAGAAACTGTAATATGCAAATAAGTGATGTTATTCAACATGAGTATAAAGGACTTTCAGACTTTACAGAAGATATTGAAATAATTGGTAATACGTATGCCGAATATAAAAAAGGAAATAATATTTTAGACTATGATGATTTAATGGAACGGCTGCGTGATTCATTAAAGAGTAACCTTATTTTCAGGGAAAGAGTACAGGAAGCTTTTCCATATATTATGGTAGATGAATTTCAGGATACAAATATTGTCCAAAAAGAAATTGTTGATTTTATTGCAGAAAAATATCGCAATCTTATGGTAGTAGGAGATGACTCACAAAGCATTTATGCTTTTAGGGGAGCAAATGTTGAAAATATTTTAAGATTCCCTGAAACATACCCTGACTGTAAAGTTATAAAAATTGAACAAAATTATAGGAGTAACCAGGATATTTTAAATTTTTCAAATTCGATAATAGAAAATGTCCAAATAGGGTATAAAAAACATTTATTCTCAAATGATTTAAAACCAGGAATACCATTGGTAAAAAAATTTTATAGCCAGGAAGATGAAGCCTACTTCGTTGTTTCCAAAATACTGGAATTAAGAGAACAAAATTTACCCCTGAATCAGGTTGCAGTTTTATACCGTTCTTCATATCACGGAAATTTTATTCAGGCAGAGCTTTTACGCAGAAACATCCCTTATCTGGTTTTTGGTGGGATAAAATTTACAGAAAGAAGGCATGTAAAAGATATTATTGCTTATTTAAGAATCATTTTTAATCCACTTGATGCTGTTTCCTGGAACCGGATATTAAAATTGATTCCCGGAGTTGGTGGCTCTACAGCCAGTAAAATTGTTCGGGAAATTCATGAAAAAAGAGGGGAAGCTGATTTTAAATCTTTTTCCGGGAAAAAATTTTCAGCAGGGCTTGAGGCTTTAAAAGAAACACTTTCTGAAGCCGGAAAAAATGTAATAACTATAGCCAGGAAAATAGAACTGCTAAAAGATTACTACACACCTATATTAAAAAGTATGGAAGATGATTTTAATATAAGACTGTTGGATATTGATGTGCTTTATACTCTGGCCTGTAAGTATGAAAAACTGGAAAAATTTCTTTCAGATTTTGCTCTGGAACCGCCTTCAAATAAATTCCAAAATCAAACTATGCCACTTGTAGACGAAACTGAGGATAAGCCAGTTACCCTTTCAACAATTCATTCGGCAAAAGGTTTGGAATGGAATACAGTATTTGTTCCACATCTTCTGGATGGCCTTTTACCAAGCTCTAATTCTCTCGGTGATATTGAAGACCTGGAAGAAGAAAGAAGGCTTTTTTATGTGGCATGTACCCGAGCAAGAGAAAAATTATATCTGACAATGCCCTCTCATGTCACATCCTGGGATGCCTTTTTTACACGTCCCTC
The DNA here is from genome assembly GCA_964422885.1 of uncultured Candidatus Sericytochromatia bacterium. GTDB lineage: Bacteria > Cyanobacteriota > Sericytochromatia > UBA7694 > JACMQJ01 > CAYRDV01. The sequence goes on along the minus strand of CAYRDV010000041.1, from coordinate 8,667 downwards.
CCGATTCCTGATAGAAGTTGAAAAAGAAAGGTATAAATTACTAAAATAATTTCTAAATAAATTCCCACATATAGTGTGTAAAAGGTGGTTCATTAATTTTATAATTAATGCCTTCTTCAGATTTAATTTTTTCCAATGCGTTTATAACCCCTCCCCCTGGATATGCATCATGCCCAAACATTTTCCCCTCTTTTTTTAATTTAGGCAGCCATGCTTTTATATCTGTATAACAACCCTCAAAAGTATGTTCTCCGTCAATAAAAATAACATCAAACTGTTCATTTACTTTTTCAGCAACTTCCACACTTTTTCCTCGGAGAGGATGAATAAAATGTTTCATTTGCGTTTTTTCGATATTTTCACAAAAAACCTGATATAAATCATTTTGTTGAACAAATTTTGAAAACATTTCCTGTTCAGGCATAATTTCCCAAGGGTCAACACAGTAAACCTGTCCTTCAAAGTTATAGTTTGATACCAGGCCCATGGATACGACTATTGAGGATAGACCCTGCCAACTGCCAACTTCAAGATATTTACCGCCTTTTGGAAGATTCATACCAACATTCCATAGAAAATAAATATCACCTTTATTCAAAAACCCTTTGATTCCAAATACATCGGTTACCAGTACACCTGCCTGGATAATTTCTTTAATCTGAATATTTTTTGTATACCAGTTAGTATTCCAAAGATTCTGAAAAAGATCATATTCACTCATAATAAAACAAATAACCTCCGCTTATTTAAGCATAACCAGTATTAACTTATTAAATTCATCACATTTGGAACCTGAATGAATTTAAGTTCATTTGTAGATTTTATCCGGCAGGCTTTTAAAACAAACTGATAGATAGAACTTTGCTGTAATGCCTGCCTGTAAGGAAAGTTTGTCCAGGGCTTTACCGCTTTTAATATTGCTGCCATCACTGGATCTGTATCTGTTGAAACACCAATAATATCACCATTTATAAAAAGATTAAGCGACTCAAGAAGTTCCTGTATTTCATAAAATGTAAAAAAATGCAGATGTTCTTTGACTGCAACACCCTGATCTGTCCAGCGACCATTTAAAAGCATATTTAAAATTACCGTTTGGTGTAACACATTTGGTATGCTCAGAATTAAATATCCATCAGGCTTTAAATAGGTTAGAAAGTTTTTAAGAGTTAATTCAGGATAAACAAGATGCTCCAAAACATCATTGAACATTATTATGTCAAAATAATTTTCTTTAAAGTACCCGGATTCAAGATTCTCTATATCAGCTTCCAGAAAAAAATCAACATTTTTTTTTGCCTGGATTATTGCTGATTTATTAAATTCAATACCATGGTATTCCTTTATATTTTTACCTAAATGATTAGCGATAATTTTCCCAACACCTGTACCACATCCAACATCAAGAAGGTTTCCTGTTGATTCTGGTATTAGATTGATTGCTTCAATTACTGATGTTGGTACATGAACATCTTCTGATTCCTGATATAGGATCTTATCTTCCTGAAGTTCCTTTCGGATATTCATAATTTTAAAATTAGTGAAAAAAATATTTGAATTTATTTATACCATATTTAAACGTTGATTTATAAATACTGATTTTAGAAAACAGTTTGGTCTTGCCCTATGTAATACCAATATATTATTCTTTAATAAAAAACTATTTTAAAAAATAAGTAAAACATTTTTTGTGAAAATATTTATCCTTTATATCTTTGAGCCTAATGAAAATTCTAATTTATAATATAAATCCCAATGATTATATGGGACAGGCTGTAAAGTATTTAAATTCAAGAAATCAATCTGAAAATTCCCCTGATTTTTCTGAAATACTGATAATAAATGATACAAATGGTGATATTATATTTAACCCTGTTACAGAAAATTTTTCTGATATAGAGGCTAAACTACCCCCTGGCTGGAAAACTGATGTTTTAATTTTTTGGGGACCTGAATATACTTTGATTCCCCAAGGTTTTGAAAATACCCCTTTTCCTATAGTTGCGATGCTTGGTGACTGGAATTTATCTTTTTCCAATCTAAGGGATAATATAAAACAGTTTGATTTTATTGTTAGTGATAAATCCTGTGTTGAAACTTTGAAAAAAGCTGGTTATAAAAATGTAGATTATTGGCCTGGTAATGCTTTTAATCCTGATTTTCACAAACGATTACCAAATGTAGAAAAAATATATGATGTAGTATTTATCGGCAGTATAAATAATGATATTCATAGAAAAAGGGAAAAATGGCTTTATCGACTGACCAGTATGGCAGATAAATATAAAATAAATATTTTGCTCAATGTCTATGGTGACAAATATGTGGAAACATTAAACCAGTCCAAAATAGTTTTTAATTATGGTATCAGAAAAGAAATAAATATGAGAGCTTTTGAGGCTCCAGCATGTGGTGCTTTACTTTTTCTTGAAGAAGATAATCTGGAAGTAAGGGATTATTTTGAACCTGGAAAAGAATGTATTCTATATAATAATGATAACTTTGAAGAAATTCTGGCATATTATATTGCTCATGATCAAGAAAGAGAAGAAATTATAAAAGCATCTGAAGAAAGAGTAAAAACAGAATCTTACAGACATCATCTGGAACGTTTGCTAAAATTAATAAAAGAAAATGGGATTATCGGGCTTAAAAAATTTTCAAGACCTTTTTGTAATTTGCCCCAATCAGAAAAACTTTACCAAAATGGCCTTTCAGCATTATATGCAGTTGGTAATAAAAGTATTTTGGCAGCCAAACGTTTATTTGAAGAATCCTTAAAGCTAAACTCTGATTCTTCTGAAACATGGAATGCCTGTGGCTTAGCTTATGCAAATGATGCTCTTGAGCCTGATAATATCCAGATTAAAAATACTGTTTTACGAAAAGCAATGAGAATGTTTGGTAAAGCAATTTCTCTTAACCCCTTGTCTGTTATTGCCTATTATAATCAGGGAAATATTTCTTTGGCATTAAACCAGCCCGAAGCTGCCAAAGAAAAATTTTTAAAAGTAATTGATTTATTAGAATCAGGAACAGAAAATATTTTTGATTGTAAAACTTTACTTTTTCCCAGAGAATTCAACCTTTTTCGTATAGAATGGGAAAATATTACTGCTGCTTTTATTGATAGTGAAAATAGTTTATTTAGAGAATATAAAAATCTTCTTAGCTGGAAAGTTTCTGAAAAAATGGGTGATTATTTTTTAAAAAATAATCATTTTGAGCAGGCTCAAAGCTTTTATTTAAAATCAATTTTGGCAAGACCAGAGCTTGCAAGCCAATCAAGATGGAAACTGGCAGAGATTCTTAAAAATCAGGGAAATAATGAAGACGCTTATCAACAATATCAGAAGGCAATTAATGATGAGCCATTTAATAAACTGATATGGCTGGATATAATAGATTTTCTATTTAACATTAATTGGTATTCTGAATGTGAACAGTTTTGCCGGAAATTTTTATTGCTTTCCAGTGTTTCTCCATTATATGAAATAGATACTTCGGATATTTATACCAGTCTGATATTTGAAATAAGGCTTAATGAAATACAAAAAGAAAAAATTGATAATATCATGTCTATCTGCCAAACTAATATGAAATATAACTAAAATTAACTTAAAAACTCAGGAATTGAAAATTGTTGAAAATTAACTTTAGCAATGACATTTTTTAGCTCATTTACACTCATTTTATTAAATAAAATTATTAAAGTTCTAAAAATTAATATTTCTGCTTTGGAAAGTTTCATATTTATGAAATCAACTTTATTACTATTGCTGGAAAAAATTTTTGCCATCGCTAATGCTGAATAAATTTTGGCAATTAAGAATTTCATTTTTGGATTTAATTTTTTTCTAATTTTAAAATATTCACTATATATTAAAAAAAACTGTTCTGAAATATTTTCCGGATAAGTATTATTTTGCTCTTCTAAAATTTCTAAGAAAGATATTAATTTATCAAACTTTTTGGTTCTGAAGCCTTTTAAATTATTGGTTATTTCTTCTATTGATTCAAGGTACTCATTGTAAGGATTTCCTTCACAATAACCGAGTGAATTCATGACAATATATGGCAGGCCATTAAATATTTTTAAATCATTTTCAGTATAAGCATTTTTCCATTCACCTGGAGTACCCTTTCTAAAACGGATTGAGCTTCCGTTATAATTACTTATTTCCTGTTTTTTTGCTTTTTCAAAAGATGATTCTTCAATCGCTATTCTGATTTCTTCATCTGTTCTTTTGATATTAATAAAATTCAGAACTTTTTCAACCTGATGAAAAGGTTCTTTTTTTGTATCCTCAAATTTTATAACCAGCAAATTTTCCTGGGGAACTGATTTTAGCCATAATCCTGTCCAAAGAGCCAGACGGGTTGTAATATTAAAAACCTGGATAAAATTTAGCTGTTCATCTGTAGTAAGCCAAAAGTTGAGGGTTGGATCAAACCAGCTTAACTCAATAAAATTATCGATCGTATCATTTTTTAATAATTCCTGAAAAGAAATTTTTTCATCGGGAAACCTGTTTTTATATGAAGAATAAATAGCATCTCTGGGATCCCGAACATATAAAATTACTTTTTTAGAATAAAAATCATCAGTATAAATAGGATCATGAGTAGTTATAAAATAACAATTTTCTTTAAAGCTAAATTTTTCTTTTTTTGCAGTAACTGCTGCTAATAACGGATTTAATTGGAATTTAGTCGGATCTTTTTTTGTTACTGCTGTATGATCATTGATAAAATCCCAAATAACATTTTCATGAACATTAGTTTTAAAGTCTACACAAATATCAAGCTCTAATAAAACATTTATAAGCCATGAAGCTCCACAGGGATACATATGTGATGCAATAATAAAATCATATTTTCCGGCTGAAAGCTTTTCCTTAAGCGTTTGGTTCATTTTAAAGTTCCTGTTGTATCAGACCTTTTGTATAACATTTTTTATTTAATTATAATTATATTTAGAGTATTTCATAATTATTTTTTAGGTTAGAAAATGAAAATTTATTTACCCTTATTATTTGTTTTAATTTCTTTTCCTGCATATGCACTACCTGAGCTGAAGGTTGAACCTGCGGAAATAATCCAGGGTAAGCAATTTATGGTTGAAATAACGGATAATACAGATAATCTACCAGAAAATATGTTTATTGAGGTGAATGGGAAAAAACTGACAATGTTTCCTTTAAAAGAAAGTAAATCTTCTAAAAGTATTGCTTTTGTTACCTTTAGGGGAGATCAAAAACCAGGAGATTATAAGATAAATATCATAAGTGAAAATAATGAAATAATTTTGGAATCAAAAGTAAAAATTAAAGCTGGTAAATTTGGCTCTCAGAATATTAGTTTTTATCGCCCGAAATTAACGAAAGAACAGGAGGAGCAAATAAAAAAAGAAGACGCTCTGGTTGAACAAGCCAAGCAAATTATTACAAAAGAAAAATTATGGAATAGCTCTTTTATGTTACCTGTAAATAATTCGGTATCAGCAATTTATGGAATAAAAAGGTATTTGAATGGTAAATATAATGATTATCACAGCGGAGTAGATTTTGCTAGTCCATATGGAGTTCCGATTAAAGCAATTAATAATGGAAAGGTTATTCTTGCCCGTTATTTTTCCAGATATAACACAAACGGAAACCTTGTTTTTTTGGATCATGGTTTTGGAGTTACTTCAGTTTACCTTCATCAAAGTAAAATAGCTGTGAAAGAAGGAGATTTTGTTAAAAAAGGTCAGATAATAGGATATGTAGGCAGTACAGGCCGCTCAACCGGACCTCATCTTCACTGGGGATTATATCTTAACGGCCAGAATACTGATGGGCTTAGTTGGGTAAAGTTTAGTAGAACTGTTAAATATTAAAAACAAAAAAAGCTGCTTTTAGCAGCTTTTTTTGTTAATTATTTTTATCTTTTAGGACCTGAATAAACATATTTTGGTCTTATAATCGGAGTTCCTTTTCCGCCTCTTGCCTGAGTTCTTTCGTAAATAATCTGGGCAGCAATACCTACACAACGTGACATTCCGAAAAGAACAGTATAATAGTTTTCATCGGTTAACCCGCAGGCATTTAGTAAAGAGCCGGATACGGCATCTACATTAGGGTAAGGGTCAGAAACTTTTGGTTGTTTTTTCAAAAATTCTGAACCTAGTTTTCTCATTGCCACTGCTGTTCTGAAAAGTTTATCATCAGGAGTAATTTCTTCACCTAATTGGTATTGAACTGTTGCCCGAGGATCTTCAACCCTTAAAACCGCATGACCAAACCCGTAGAGCTTTTTACCTTCTTCAAATAACCGATTTATATAAGCATTAACGGCGTCTTCATTGGTCGGATCCTTAACACTTTCCAAAGTAGTTTTTAAGAATCTTAGACATTCCTGATTTGCCATACCATGCAAGGGGCCTGCCAGAGCGGCCATCGCACCCATTAATGAACCAAATGTGTCTTCAAGACCTGAGGCTATTGCTTTACCTACAAAAGTTGAAAGATTACCACCACCATGATCAAAATGGAGAACATCAAATACTTTCATTAATTTTGTAAGATGTTTTGAACCATTTGGTGGATTTACCATTGCTACAAAATTTTCCATATATCCAAGCTCAGGTTTTGATTCGATCAGATCCCCCCAACCTGAACGAATTCTATATATTGCCGCAACAAGCTCAGGTAATTGAGCAACAATATTTATTGCATCTTTTTTATAATCACCAGTACCGCTGTGCATACCAAGAGCATTAAGCCCATGCAGAAACCATTTCATCGGATGCCCGCTTTTGGGAAGTATTTCCAGATGTTTGAAAACTTCAGGATTGATTTTTGAATGTGCTATTAACTGTTGTTTAAATTCAGAAAGTTGTTCAGGGTTAGGAAGTTCAAGATTAAATAACAGATAAATAATTTCTTCAGGCTCTTTGTGTGCAAGTTCTGCAATTGGGTAGCCAGCGTAAAATAAACCAAGCTGCGGATCAACTGAGCTGGTTGTACAATAACCAACAGGAACACCTCTAAGACCTGACTCTAAGTTATCTTTGGTGATTGTAAATAAAACTTCTGATTCAGCCATTTTTATTTCCTTATCTCTTTGAAGAATTTTTACTTATAAATACATTAGAATAAATGGCCCTATCGCCTGGAGCCAACAAATTATAAATTTACCTTTTATTTATGATTCATCTATAAAATAAATTCAGGTAAATTTCTTCTCTATATAGAATCATTTTCTAATGCTAATGTCAATCAGAAATAACAGATTTGTAACTAATTGATACTCATTATTTGAAGGCAATATTTATGCACTGCGTTGGAATGATGATTTGATGGGATTAGCAAACCTAAACAAAAATATTTTAATCATTTATTCGCCGTTTCTTCCAAACTACTTTCAAGTAATTTTTTTTCATTATTAAGTTTATTTATTTCTTCTTTTAAAGATTGGTTCTCTAAAGCTATTTTTTCTTTTGTGTCTTTGTAATATAGAAAAAGAAAATACATAGTTGTAAGGTAACATCCTGAAAAGAATAAAACAGTACTCATAAATATTTCACTGTTAGGGGTTGTATAAAAATAGCAGGGCAGAAAAATAGTTAACATACCTATGCCAATTAAATTCAGGTGTACCCACATTTTATGTAATACCATTCAGGACAAAAATAATCACAATACTAATTATAATAACAAAAATATAGTAATTATTTTTAAACTGATTTTGTTTTAACTTTTTCTGCTTCTGATAAAGTTTTGAAATAATTTACAGCAATTGGCTCCTCAGGATCATAAAAAAGGCTAACCTTAAACTCGGCTTTGGCATAACCGCTCCATCCTTTTTTTAATAAAGTTAATCCAAGATAGGTATGATAAATAGCTTCTTTTGGATTTGATTCTATCAATTCTCTTAAAATATCGATTGCATAATCAAAACTGCCATCTGCCAGGTAAGCTTTTGCCATAGAAAACATTTCTGCATTTTTTGCATTTATTGTTTGGGTATATAAATTATTTTCAAGTTGGAAAATTTGTTGGTTATAAAAATTTCCGCTAGTATTTCCATAATTATTATTATTTTGATAAGCTTCTTCTTTTTCAACCAATTCTAATTCTTCATTTAATTTATTTTGAATTTTTTTCAAATTAAAAAGTTTATTTTTAAGTGCAGCAGAGTTATTATCTTTTGGCTTAAAAAAGAGCGATTTAAAACCTGTTTTATTAGCAGTCATTTCATTTAATTGTTTTAAAACTTCCATTTCTTCATTAATCAACTCAGATAATTGAAGTCTTATATCATATTTATCTCGTTCATTTTTTATTAGTAAAATATTTGCAGCTTCATGATATATTTTTAGTTCATTATTAATTTTTTCCATTATTTCTTTGTGAACACCTGGTGGTGGGACCAATGTACTGGTAATATCAAGGTATGAGTGAAAAATCTCATTAGAATCAGCTGTCCTTTTTATTTTCAGAAGTTTATAATAGTCTTTCATCTAACCATTAACCCTAAATCTAACCACCCAACCCCTTTTTATATATTATAATTGTTGGTTACAAAAATTAATTAAGTTTGTTTGTAATTTTATACAGCTGTTATACCCGACATTGAGCAGTTGAATTTTTAATTTTTTTAATAATATTTTCTTCAGTTATT
>CAYRDV010000040.1:0-23166 GCA_964422885.1 uncultured Candidatus Sericytochromatia bacterium | reverse complement strand
ATATATGATTTTCTGGAATTTTATCGATTATTTGCAATGCTCTAGCTTTTAATTTTGACCAGTGTAAAGTAGGTTTCTCATGATGAGCTACATGATAACCAACATCAAAGCTGATAAAGTTAAAAAATTTCCCTCTGAACATATTTGCTGAATCATATACTGTATTTGCCGGGACATCCAAATGCTGCCAGTATGCACCTAACCAGACTAAAGCTCTGTTAATTATATTGGGAATTACTAAAAATAATATTGCCATTTTGAAATTAACCAATAGGAAAAATGTATGCACTAATATGGTAACTATAGATTCTAAAATAAGGGCTACTAAATATTGTTTTTTACCCTTTTTATAAAATTCAATAGCCATTTTACAGCAGTCAGGAAAAATTTTTAGGCTTCCCGATAAGATATATTCCATTTTTGTCATAAATTTCCCTGTATTTATGTTCCTTACAGAAGAAGTATCTTCAGGCGAATTAATTACATTTCCATGATGACCTATATTATGGTGTAATACCCATTCAGAACAAATATGACCTGTAGATACTGATAAAAGTAAATCAAAAATAATATTCAACTTTTTATTATTAAAAATACTAAAATGGACATGATTATGTTGGATTAAAGATGTTATTGGTTTGATAAATAGTAATAAAATACCGATAATTATTAAAATAAAAAAATCTAATTTAACATAAATTGGTAATAAACTAATAGACATAATAAAAATAACCAGTAATATAGAAAATATATCTATATTATATTTTAAAATACCTGTATTAATTTTCATAATTTACAATTGCTTTTCAGGATTCAATATCTCTTTTGCAATCATGCTTGTCGAATTAGTTTTAGGAAAGTTTACCATATTATTTTTTATCAATTGATATTTTTCTTTATTTGTTACCAAATCTGCCAGTTTTTTAGAAAATTCTTTCATCGAGCGAAAAGCCATTCCAATATTATTCGTTTCTATATATTCGGCGTTACCTCGTTCCTGCCACATAATATATTTTGAGGCATCAATTAATATCGGTAAATTCTGGCTGATACTTTCAGTAATTGAGCCAGGGCCTGGTTTTGTAATCAACAAGTTTGAAATCCTCATTAACTCCGGTATTTCTTTGGTAAAACCAAAAACATAAATCGGCATTTTTGATGTTTTAGCAAATTTTGTTACTTTTTCCTTTAATGAATTACTTTTTCCGCAACAAGCAATAATCTGGACAGGTAAATCCATATTATTAATTAAATTACAATAATTATAAATACTATAAGAACCGTTTCCACCCATGAGTATCATTATTGTAAAAATATTTTGAGTAATCTTATATTTTTTTCTCAGTTCCTCACTATTTTCAGATATTTTATAAAAATTTGGATTAATAGGTAAGCCGGAAACAACTATTTTTTTTTCTGGAATCCCTTTACTGACAAAAAAATCTTTTGCCTGTTCTGTTGGAACAAAAGACTGGTATTGCTCTTTGATAATCCAGTTGTCTCTCATATTAACCAAATCAGTGATCACTGTATATAAAGGTATTTCTTTTTCTTTCTTTAGATGTCTTAGAGCTAAATATGTTATATCCTGGGTTGCCGGGACAAAAGCAACAATTGCTTCAGGTTGAAAGCTATTAACAATCTGAGAATTTCTAAGAGAAATATATTGATGGATAAAAGGACGTTCCATTATAAATACTGAATTGAACAGAAGTGGTTCCAGCCAGTAAGCTCCTATTTTTAAAGCATAATTGTAACTTTCTTCGATAAATCGGGAAAAAAGTCTTTGAGGGTTGGCTAAGATATCAACTGCTGGCATCAGATATACACAAGAATCTGGTATTAAATTTTCTATTTCAGTTTTGACAGCATCTGCTGAAGCCCTGTGACCTCCACCGGAATCAGCAATAATAAAAAGGAACCTTCTTTTTGCCTGCTGATAATTAGTTTTTTCAAGTCGTAAGTGTGCTACATTTTTGAAATTAGTTATTTTATCCGGATATTTTAAAAACCTGTCTAAAAAATTTATTATCTTCATTTAAAAATTATATAGATAAAGAGATGCTGGTATCAGCATCTCTTTGGAAAAATCAGATTACCATTATTACCTTAAAATCTTTCAGAAACTGACCTTTGTTTTCAGCCCCGATCAGTTTTTTTGCATCATCATTAGTTATAGTCATATCAGCTTTAAATAATCCACTTACTTTTTTAGCTTTGATTACAAGCGGGTTATCACCGGCTCTTTCATTTTTTTTAGCTTCAGAAACACCTGTTGCATAAGAAACAATACCTTCATTTATAACATAATCAGGATCAATCGGTAATGCTCCTACATATACTTCTCCACCATCAGAGTCGAATATTGCCGGACTCATTGCTGGTTGTACTCCTAATCCCTTACAATCCAGAATCAGAGCTGTATATGTTTCATTAGTTGTTTCCGGTTTAATTTTTGTATTAGGTACGCTATCAGTTTCTCTTCTTTTTATTTCTTCAGTCATGATTGCACTGGCAAGACTGTCATTACCTGGTTCCGCAGATGTATTTGCTGGTTCCTTGTCTTTTGGGACAGGTATTTCCTTATTTTCTCCAAATAATTTGATCTGCATATCAACTTCAACTGAACCATCTGACATATATCTGGGTTCACCTACCTGTTCGGCTCCCTTTACAAGACCTTCGACTTTTGTTTTGATCACATCACTTTCAGTTACAAAGTCTCTGACAACTGTTTCTGAGCTTACATGAACACCCTGAATAGATTCAAGCAGTTGCCTGAAAGCATCTGCTTTTGCCGCTCTGATCGCCATTAGCCTTTTTTGGGCATTATTACCACGATCTGGTGGCGCACCCATTCCAGTAACCTTAATTATATTTTTTGTCCAGTCTATCTGTACATCATCGCTGATTTTTTGGATAACACTTCCGCTGGAGGTAGAAATATTACTTTTATTATTTTCTGCTTTAACTATAGAACCTGTACTAAGGCTGATTGCTAATGAGAAAGTTAAAATTGCTGAGCAAATAATCCTATTTTTTAGTTTCATTAATGAATATCTCCTTGTATTAATATATAGTAACATCCTTATCTTTATAAACAGTGTGATTTAATTAATATTAAATCTTTAATAATTTATATAAATGTTAATTATTTTTTTTCTACCCAGGGCAAAGCAAATGCCTTTACATCATGCGCTTTTTCATCAAAAAGATATGGCCGGTTAAAAGGGTCAATGGGCAATTTTTCTAAAATACCAGCATCAGTCAGCATTTTAAGTTCTGTAAGTGGCGGTCTTTTAGGAATATTCTTTTTAAGTTCCTCCTGTTTTCCTTCCCTTTCATCTTTTACCTGATCTGGGTTAACAATTTCTTTTTCTTCAACTGTTAATTCATCATATTTTTTTATGGCTTCTCTAAGAGCCTGAAGGTCTTTTTCAATTTTTAATTCAACTAATTTTTTATAAGCCTTTTCAAGGTTTATTTTATCCCCTTCTTCTTTTGCTTTATCATATACAGACTGCCAAAGTCTTATACTGATATCAAGGTCATTTCCTTCTTTTGAATAAAGAGTTGCAGCCAGTTGTTTTAAAAATAAGGGTGAACCTGGTATTTCGCTGGCTTTCTCAAGATACCTGGCAGTTGCCAGTTTATTTTTTTTCTTAATATAATACAAAAAACCTAACTGATAGGATAAATACCATTCCTCAGGGTTATTTTTTACACCTTTTTCAAGAATATTTACGGCTTTCTCAAATTCTTTATTATCACTTAGGGCATAGGCGCCAAAAATATAGGGCTCTATAAATTGTGGGTTCAAAGTAATAACTGTGTTTATCAGGGAATACAACTCAGGTAAAAGTACTGAGATATCATTAGTCGAACCTACGTATTGTATTGCTTGTAACCATAAAATATCGGCAATAAAATTGTCATATCCAAGAGTTACAACCTTCATAATCTCAGGAGAAGGGAGGTTATAACGTACTTCAACCTTGATATTTTGGGTATTATAACTTTCATTAACAAATATATGGGTAAAATGGGTTACCGGAATCAGTACTGCAACTAGAAAAAGAGATATAAGTTTATTCATAGATAGCAACTAAAACTCTTTAAATTCAAAATTAAAAATAGCAAGTATTAAAATTACAGAAGTATATAGTAATCCATATATTATCCCACCTGTAAATATATCCGGAGCTAGTCCGGTAGGGTTATATAAAACAATATTTTTTACATTCAGTTTTTCAAGATCAGGCAAAACATAGTAAATAGTTTTGGTAATCATTATAAAAGTTTCATTACCTGACATGATGCCAAAATTAAGCAAATCTTTGCTAAAGTGACCAATAATGTATACTGCAAGTGTATAAATAGAACTCATTATTGGCGAGGCTATAGTGGAAAATAAAATAGCTAGTGAGACCAGCAAAACTAATTCAACATAATTTAATAAAATCGCCTGTAAATAAATTAACGGCGTATTACCAGTTGTAAACCAAATTAATCCGTAAAAAGTAGCTGACATCATGGTTACAATTACTAAGAGGGTAAGGGATAAACCAATATGTTTGCCTAAAATAAATTCAGAGCGGCGTAAAGGTTTTGTTAGTAACAGATAAATAGTTTTTTTATCAATTTCTTTATTTAAGAGATTTGTTCCTATAAACATAGTTAACAAAACTCCAAAAATACTGATACTGGCCAGACCCAGATCTACAATTACTTTTTCATTTTGTCCAAGGCTTAATGAGGAAAGTAAAATGCTGCTCATAATCATCATCAGTGAAAATAGCAGGATAACATATAATATTTTATCTCTGATCGATTCTCTGTATGTATTATAAGCTATAGGTACAATATTCATAATTTGCTTTCTCCATGGTTCCCTTTGGGAATCACTTTCCCTTTTTTACATTTATTTTATTTTGATGTTCTTTTACAATACTTACAAAAGTTTCTTCCAGCGAAAGCCTGTAAGGCTTCATTTCCAAAATGAGTCCGCCTGATTGTTTGGCTATTGTCATTCCTTTGATTGCGGAATCAATATCATTAAAAGTAGCATAAACTTCATCTTCATTTTCAGACTTTTGTATTTTCAGAGATGCCCTTTTAACATTTGTTTTACCCATATTGTTTAGGCCTTTGATTAAGACTCTGTAAATATTCTCTACCGGAGTAACGATTTCATTGATAGTTCCCTGTTTTACAATCTTACCTTTAACCATAATTGCAATTCTGTCACAAAGTTCTTCAACATCTGAAAGAATATGAGTATTAAAAAAAACTGTTTTGTTTTCATGTTTTAGATATTTTATAATTTCCTTAACATCATGTCTGCCCATAGGGTCCAAACCTGACATTGGCTCGTCAAGAAAAACAATTTCTGGATTATTAATCAGAGCCTGAGCAATACCTATTCTTTGCAGCATACCTTTGGAGTAGGTTTTTAACTGTTTTTTTGCAGAAGCTGATTCCAGTCCAACCAGATCAAGCAACTCTCCTATTCGGGTATTCAGTGTTTTTCCCTGAAGCTGAAAAAAATTACCACAAAGTTTTAAAAATTCTTCTCCGGTAAGATAAGTATAAATATATGGCGATTCAGGTAAGTAACCTATTCTTTTATGGCTTTTTACGTCAGTAGGCAGTTTTCCCAGAACGGAAATTTTACCTTTGTTTGGCCTTGCAAGCCCTACCAGAGTTTTCAGGGTTGTTGTTTTTCCAGCACCATTTGGGCCAAGTAATCCAAATGTAGAGCCTTTCTCAACATAAAAAGTTACTCCGTCCAGGACTTTTATTTTTTTAGCCCAAAAGCCTATTTTATATATTTTTATAAGATTTTCAACATTTACAGCTAAGTTCATAGTTTATTTGACTACTCTATTTTAATCCAAGTATTTAAGCTTTATCCAAATTAATTATTATACTATGTAAAATGCTTTTAAAGATATTTAATAAGACACGGAATAAATTTTTTATTCAAAGTCCCTGATAAATATTGATCACAGAATTGTGACTGAAACAGATTGTATTATTAATACTAAAATATCCCGATGTTAGTGTCGGAGCTTACCTTGGAGTATGGACGTTTCTGTGACCAAAGGGGATCCCTTAAGGGAAAATGCCATTACTTCAGGCTAACAAAAAACAGAAGCACAATTAAAGCAAATTAGAGGAAAAGACAATGGAAGAAAAAAAGAATAATCAAAAATTGTTTGTTTCAGGTGATTTAAACGGATTCTTTGGGTTGATGTTTGACAATCTTACTGTACTTTCATTTCTGGCAGGTATTATGATATTTGCATTTAAATACCCCGCAGATATTGTTTATACAAAAATGTTTCCCGGAACTGCCTTTGGAGTTCTGGTCGGAGATTTAATCTATGCCTTTATGGCAATAAAACTTGCCCGAAAAAGAAATGATGGTAATGTTACTGCTATGCCACTCGGTCTTGATACACCTTCAACAATCGGTATTGCCCTAATTGTTTTAGGGCCGGCTTTTATCGGCCTAAAAGCACAAGGTATGCCTGAAAGGGAAGCCGCAATGATGACGTGGTATATTGGAATGGCAACCATGGTTATGATTGGGCTAATTAAAGTTATTTTTTCATTTTTTGGAGAATGGGTACAGAAAATTGTTCCCCAGTCTGGATTATTGGGTAGTTTAGCTGGAATAGGTCTTGCTCTTATCGGATTTCTTCCTCTGATCGATATTTTTGGTTTACCAATAGTTGGAATGGTATCTCTGGGAATAATTTTATATAATCTGATCGCAAGAATTCATTTACCAAAAAGACTACCCGGGGTATTTACTGCTGTATTTCTGGGTACAGCTATTTATTATATTTTAGGCCCAATGGGTTTAACAGGAGGAAATGAGTTTTCAGTACCATCAGGAGAACTCCATTTTGGATTTCCTGTCCCCAGTCTGGGTTTTGTATATGGATTCATTCCAGCTTTGAAATATCTGCCAATAGCTTTTCCCTTTGCTGTTCTTACTGTTATAGGAGGAATTAATGTTACAGAAAGTGCGAGGATAGGAGGAGATGATTATAATACCAGAAGTATATTATTAACTGAGGCTTTTGCAACCCTTATTGCTGGGGTATTTGGTGGTGTCGCTCAGTCAACTCCTTATATCGGTCAACCTGCTTATAAAGCAATGGGTAGTAGAATTGGTTATGTAATAATGACAGGATTATTTGTTGGTCTTGGTGGTATTCTTGGCTATGTTTCATATATTGTTGAGTTGATACCAAAAGCAGTACTCGCTCCGATTTTAATTTTCGTTGCCTTAGATATTATGGTCCAAGCTTTTGCTGCTGTTCCGGTACCTCATATGCCTGCTGTAGCCTTTAGTTATTTTCCAAGTGTAGCCAGATTAATCCAGATTAAATTATCAAATCCGGAGTTTATCCCACTAGAAAAATTTAATGAACTATTGCTTGGCCCTGCAACATCTAAAACACTTCCGGAAATGCTTGTAATAGTTGCACTTGGAAATGGTTTTATTTTAACCGCAATGTTATGGGGAGGATTTGTTTCTTTATTGATTGACAGACACCTTAAAAAAGCCTCTGCTTTCTGTATAGTACTTGCATTGCTAACATTTTTCGGAATAATTCATTCTGCAAACCCTGATGGAAATATGTATCTGCCATGGACCTTAAATGATCCTTTTAAAAAGGTTCCATATCTTTTTACAGCTTCATACCTGATTTTAGCGGCAATGTTTTATCTATTTTCTTTTTCCAAAGAAAGTAAGGAAATTGCCGAGGATTTAGGACATTAATACTTAGGAAAAATAAAAAAATAACTTATAAAATTTAATTGTCGGGGCGACCCGGCGGGTCGCCCTAACAAATATTGTTTTGTGATAAGTTATTTATTAGAAATTACTTAGCTAAAAAGAAGGTCTGGTTTTCCAGACCTTCTTTTTTTTTGTTTAAAATTTTAGCGAATAATTTATTACAAATAGATTATTCTCAGGCTTAACCATATAATTTATCGAGGATGATAAGACATTATGCCAGAAATGTAGGGCAATCATCCTGCGAAAATCATAATTATTTGCCATTGTTCTGTTTGCTGCATAAAATCCGAAAAGGGTCGCAAATCCGGTTTGTAAAAGTGTATCTTCTACGGACGTATCTGGTAAAAGCATATTTCCGATATGAGCCAAACCAAAACTTAAGGAAGAAGAGACCACACCAGATTGTTCCAGTTTTAATCCTCTATACATAATTTCTTCCCAGCTGGCATTTGCCAGAACTAGCAAAACAGTGGCAAGAAGATTCAAGCCAAAACCAGCAATCGGATTTACATTAAAACCCATAAAAGGAACATTTTGTTTTGTAAAAAATTTGCCTATAGATTGAAAGTCTGAACCTTGAACTGATGATATAACCGTTATAGGGAAAACAGGAAAAAAATCCCAGGTAAATATATTTTCTGCTTTAAAGGGTGAAAAAATCAACTCTGATAGATTTTCTTTTCCTGTTTTTAAATTGGATGGAGCAAATTTATCTGTAAAATCACGATGGGCAGAATAAGAGCTATAGGATGATATCAGGGTTGCATATATTGAAATGGTAAGACCAGCATAAAGCATCCATTTTTTACTGATATTTTGAGTTTCATATTGGGTAAGATAGGTCTTATTATTTTCAGTTCTTGGATTCCAGGTTTTTTTATTATCCCAGAAATACAAAAATAGTAGGGTTTGGCCTATAATACTGACTGGGATTGAAGAAAGGTAAAGATAACCATCTTTTTCCTGGCCTAGTTTAAATTGTGCATGACCAGGGATAAGAGCATTAATTAACATCATCGAGTTATAATCAGGTATTTCCTGGTTTTTTTCTTCAGCAGCAAAAACTTGTTTTGGGAAAATTAAATTGAGAAGCAAAATAACCAGGATAAATAAATTTAAGATTATTCTATTATTTTTTTTCATCTGGTTTCCTTTTTTATCTTAGAATAGAATATCAAAAGTAAGAATTTTTGGCTCAGATTCCACCTTTAATATACTATTTACAATAAAATAAACAAAAAAAAGAAGGTCTGGTTTTCCAGACCTTCTTTTTTTTATTAAACTAAGCTGAAGCTTCTTTTGCAGCTCCCCTCTTTTTTTCTTCTATTGTTCTCCAGACTACAAGCAACGGGCTGGCAATAAAGATGCTGGAGTAAGTTCCGGCAATAATACCAATTAACATTGCCAATACAAAATCTTTTACAGACTCACCACCAAATAAATATAAAAAGGATAATGTAATTACAAGAGTCATTGATGTATTTATACTTCTTGCCATTGTTTGATTCAGACTATCATTGGCAACCTGGGCAATAGGGGTACCTCTTTTAGCTTTTTTACTGTTCTCTCTGATCCTGTCATAAACAACAATTGTGTCATGAACAGAGAAACCGGCCACGGTTAAAGCAGCAGTTACAAATAAGGAATCAATTTCTGTACCGAAAAATTTTCCAAAGAGAGCAAAAGTACCAACTAAAAATAAGACATCATGAATCAGAGCAAAAATAGCACAAATTGCATAATCATATTTAAACTGAAAAGATAGATAAATAATTATTCCAACAAGGACCAAAGTAAATCCTAACATCGAATTTTTAAACAACTCGGCTCCTATTGTTGGTCCAACAACTTCAACTCTTCTTATTTCAAAAGCACTAAGATCTTTCTTAAAATTATCAAAAAGTTCCGTTTGTTGCTTATTATCGATCGATTTTGCTTTTATACCCATTACATTATCCACTCGTTGAACCTGAGCATCTTTAAATAATTCTTTATCAACATTAACCATAACTTTTTTTATTTGTTCAGCTGTAACAGGCTTTTTAAACTCAAGCTCCATCAAAGTACCACCAACAAAATCAAGGCCTGGTTTTAACCATCCCATAAGGATTGCAATAATTCCGGGAATAAGAAGGGCAAGGGAAATTGTAAACCAGATATTTTTATGTTTTATTATTTGAAAGTCTCTCAACTGCGGTCTCCTAAAATGCCAAATTTACAATAATGCACTACAGGGATATCATTTTAGCACATATAAGGCATATTTTTTCAAAGTTATTTAGCTCTATAGTGTAAAAAAATATTTTTCACAACAAGGGGGGCTTTACTTCGACTATATTTCGACTATCGCTCAATAACCAGCGCCCCTTGTTCAGCCAAAGGCTAATTGTGAAATTCTTTTTCTATTTAACTATAAGCTTAAGTAATGTAAATTTGTGAAATACTTAAGTAATTTCTAAAAGATAACTTATAACAAAACAATATCTGTTAGGGCGACCCGCCGGGTCGCCCCGACAATTAAATTTTATAAGTTATTTTTTTATTTTTCCTAAGAATAGATTTTTTATCATTATTAATATTATAGAGTTGGTTTCTAAAATACTGATATAATTCCTAACAGGTTTAAGCATTAAATTCTTTGTGATAAGAGACCAAAAATTGATGGAAAACATGAAAGAATTTGGCAGTAAAATATTAAGTATTCTACTTATTGTTTCAGGGTCTGTTTTTGTATGTATGGGAGTAATAGGTATTTTTGTTCCCTTAATGCCTTCAACAGTATTTTTTCTGCTGGCTGGTGCATGTTATGTAAGAAGCTCTGAAAAACTTTATTATTGGTTATTGCATAATAAATATTTTGGTAATCATGTAACCAATTTTATGGTAAAAAAAGCAATGCCTATGAGGGCAAAAATTGTTGCTCTATCTATGATGTGGTTAACTATGGGATATTCAGCTCTGGTTATAATACCAATCCTTTCTATTAAGTTATTACTTCTGATTATTGGCTTAGGAGTGACAAAATATATTCTCTCTATGAAAACTTTAAAAGAATAAATTATATTAAAAATATTCCTTTTGAGATTATTTCAAAAGTATTATTGAATAAATCATGAAGATTTTCATTTTCCTCTTTTTTATCAGAGTTTGAAACAAAAATATTTTTTAATGAATTAATAAATACATTTATTATAGTATCAGTCTCAATATTTTTATTTAATTGATTCTGTTTGTAGCCTTCTTCCAGTAAAATTTTAAAATAATCGCACTCACATTTTTTTTTAAAATTATTATAATTTTTTAAAATTTCTGGGAAATGGGAATAAATATTATCTAAATGTCTCTTAGGAAAAACCTGATTTTTGGAAACAATTAATAAATATTTTCTTAGTTTTTCTTTAAATATTATTTCATCATTAAAAATTATTTCTTTAATCGATTCTTCAACATAATACATTCTCTTTTCACAACAATAAGATATTAATTCATATTTACTTGAAAAGAATTTGTATATTGTTTTCTTACTAATTTTTGTTTCCTTGGCTATCCGATCCATAGAAACATTGTTAAAGTCAGAGTTTTTAAAAAGTTCCTCTGCTTTTTTTGAAATTAAGTCTATGTTTACCATAATTAAAGTACTTACCAATAAGATTAAGAAAAATTGATCTTAATCAAGCTTTTTGTTTCTAATAAAAGTCTATACAAGGCTAATTAATTTATGTTATCATGGAAACTGAGTATTATACTTTAGTTTCCTTACTGTTTTTCAAGAAATTTATTGATTTAAGAGTTAGTAATTAATAGTTTTTTGATAAATCTTTAATTCAAACCACGTAAGTTTGAAGTTTGTAATAAATAACCCTATATTTTCTAATAGTTATTGATTTAAAGTAATGAATATAAGGGAAAGATTTTTTATGAAAAAAATTTTTAATAATAATTCTGATTTTTTTGATTTAATAGAACTTGTACCTCATAATATCTGGATTGCAAAACCCGATGGAAAAATTTATTATTTTAACAAATCTCTTTTAGACTATTATGGCTACTCTTTTGAAGAGTTTTCTGATAACAAATGGTTAAATATGATTCATCCTGATGATATTCCCATATGCATAGAGTTATGGGATAAATCAATCCAAACTGGAGCTCCCTATGAAACAGAATTTAGAATAAAGAAAAAAAATGGAACACCATATTTATGGCATCTTGATAAAGCATTTCCTGTTTATGATGAAATAGACAATATTATTTGTTGGATTGGTTCTTGCACAAATATTGATAACCAAAAGAGAGCAACTGAGTCAATAAAAGAGAGTGAATATAAACTTCGTACAGAGCAATATGAACTGATTAAATTTAAGACAATAATGGAACAAGTTAGTGAAAGTATTCTTATTACTGATAAAAATGGAATAATTGATTATGTGAACTATGCCTTTGAATCTTTGACTGGTTATAAAAAAGAATTTGTTGTTGGTAAAACCCCAAATATTTTAAAATCAGGCAAACACTCTTTAAGCTTTTATCAGGAGATGTGGGATACGCTTCTTTCAGGAAATACTTTTAAAGCTGTTTTTACAAATAAATCTGCTAAAGGGGATATTTATTATGAAGAAAAAATCATAACCCCCATTAAAGATGATAATGGAGAAATATTATATTTTATTTCCAGTGGTAGAGATATTACCGAGAGGATAAAGTGGGAAAAGAAAATAAGTGAACAGGCAATGCTTATTGATAAAGCCAAAGACGCTATTTTGGTAACAGACCTTGAGGGAGAGATCGTGTTCTGGAATAAGGGAGCTGAAAAGATTTATGGTTGGGCTAAAAATGAAATAACCGGGAGTAATATAATAGGTCTTATTTTTGAAGGAATTGATAAATATTTGAAAATAACCAATGAGCTTTATAAATATGCTGAGTGGAACGGTGAATTAGAAAATTTTACAAAAAATGGGACAAAAATAATTGTTAAAAGCAGTCAAACTCTTATATATGATAATAATAACATTCCTAAATCAATTCTTATCGTGAATACGGATATTACAGAAAATAAATTAATAGAAAATCAGATTATACATGGTCAAAGGATAGAAAGCCTTGGAACATTGGCAAGCGGAATTGCACATGATTTAAACAATATGCTTACACCAATTTTAATGTCCATTCATATTTTAAAGTTAAGAATTAATGAACCGAAAAGTTTAAATTTGCTTGAGAATATTGAATCAAGTACCAATCATTGTTCACAACTTGTCAGACAGGTTCTTTCATTTTCAGGAGATATCCAAAAACAATTAATCCCTGTAAATATTCAGAATTTAATGGCTGAAATTGCGACTATAATTAATAATACTTTTCCTAAATCTATAAGCTTAAATACTTTAGTAAACAGTAATTTGTGGATAATTATCGGAGACAAAACTCAGATACATCAGGTTATAATGAATTTGTGTCTAAATGCCAGGGATTCTATGTCAAATAAAGGTGGCTTAGAAATAGAAGCTGAAAACATTAATATAGATGAAAATTATGCAAAAATTCATATTGATGCACGAGTCGGACCTTATGTCATAATAAAAATTACAGATACTGGGACAGGTATACCCGAAGAGCTTATACCTAAGATTTTTGATCCATTTTTTACAACTAAGGAGCATGGTAAGGGAACTGGTCTTGGTTTGTTCACATCAATTTCAATCATAAAAAGCCATAACGGTTTTATAAATGTTTACAGCAGGGTCGGAGCAGGAACATGCGTGAAAGTTTATTTACCCGCTGTATTGACAGAAGAACCTGACTTATCAGAGAAAAATAATGTAGAAAGTATTCCAACAGGTAATGGTGAGCTTATAATGATTATAGATGATGAAATTTCTATTTTACAAATAATAAAACAAACTTTAGAAACGTATGGATATAAAACTGAAGTAGCTTTAAACGGAGCAGAAGCTATTTCAATACTAAAAAATGAAAACAATATTAAGTTGGTTATAACAGATATGGATATGCCAAAAATGGATGGCGTTACAACAATTAAAAAAATACGGGAGATTTGTAATGATTCAAAAATAATTGCCATAAGTGGTCTTGCACAAAATTATTTCTCTGATAAGTATACGGGTCCAAAGATTCATGGTTTTATTCAAAAACCTTTTACAACCCAAAAATTATTAAAAAAGTTAAATGAAGTTTTGAATGCTTAAACAAAATATAAATTTCTCATCAATGAAACTTAGCAAGTTTGTCAGTGTATAATAATATAATTTACTTGGAAGAACTAAATTAGAATCAGGAGAAAAATATGAGTGATCTGGCAGTAAACGGCTCAGCACTGCAAGGCTTACATCCGAAAGTATCAATTGGGCGTCCTAATAATGGACTTCAGGGGTTGAGACCAGATACCCAGAATAATCTTCCAAATGTAAATCAGAGAAATGATCAGACAAACATTAATCGTCAGACTTCTGGACGAATCCCGGCAGGTGATGAATTACCCCCTATTTTTGATGAACAAAATGAAATAACCGGACAAGATAATCAGGAACAACCAGTTAAAGATAAAAAAGATGAAGGTACAAAAACTGGTATTGGTATGGCAATTGGCGGAGTTGGTGGAGCTATTGCCGGTGGGTATTTTTTTAAATCGCCAAAATTAGGGGCTGCAATTGGTGTTGCTATTGGCGGTTTTATCGGAAATTACCTGGAAAAATAATTTTAAAATATTGCATGAGCAAACCCAGTATATATTGGATAGTCCATAATCTTTTTTAATAATATAAAGTAACTTAAATTTTTCTTGAAGTTAAGCAATAAAATCATTATTCTGTAAAATGATTAGTTCATTTATTGTAAATTTCAAAACTTTTATGATTAAAGTAAACAGAGTTTTTTTAGTTTCTTTTGTGGCAGGAACTTTTTGTCTACATATATCTTCCTGTATTTCCCAAACTTATTCAAATACAGAAACTCCAACCTATAAAGTTAAGAAAAAGAATCTGGAAATTTTGATCTCTGACACTGCTGAAATTGGTTCTGAGGTTGAAAATGATGTTACCGCACCTTTTTCAAGCAAAGTAGAAAATATCCTGGATGAGGGAACTGTGGTAAAAAAAAGCGCAGTTATTGGCTCACTTGCTACAGTAAAAGAAACAGAGGAAAAGGAAAAATCAGAAACTGGACTTAAAGAAACTGAATATGAATTAAAATTATCAATTGTAGAAAATGATAAAGAGTTTTATCGTTTAGGTCAGGAGTTGATAAACGCCCAATTAGAATTGAAAAAATCTGAACTGATATTAAAAAGACTATCCGAAGGGCGTGATGGTGTTGGAATTGTAACATCTGAAGAATCTTTAAAAACCATTGATAAAGAGTTAGTAATTTATGAGCTTGATCTTCCTGAAAGGACTAAGTTAGTTAAATCAGGTTATATGTCGGAAGATGAGCTAAATCAGGCAAAAACAAAATATAAAGAGTTAAAAAAAATAAAACAACAAACTCTCTCTAAGCTAAAAGTTTTGTATGATGGTCCTACTACTGAGGAAATAGAAAAAGAAAAGGTAAATGTCGATATTGCAACTGAAAAGTTAAGAAAAGCAAAACAGGAACTGGAAAGTTTTAAAATAAAAGCGAGGCTAAATATAAAAGAAAACGAAATACATATAAATAAAAATAAAGAAAGTTATGCTTATTATTCAAGTTTAGTTAGCCAGGGTGATCTACTGGCCCCAAGTGATGGAATGGTAGTATATGGTAAAATGTTTGTCGGAAGGGAAGAAGTAAAAATTAAATCAGGTGACTCAGTAAGAGAAGGCGTTACAATTGCCAAAGTAATTGATGTTAATAAACCTATTCTTCGTTTATTTGTTAATGAAGTAGATGTTGGTAAACTAAAACAGGGACAGATTGCCAAATTTTATCTAGATGCATATCCAGAAAAACAATATAAAGGACTCGTTTTAAAAATAGCTCCAATTGCCAATAAAAAATTTGAACAGGATGAAAATGATGTCAGAGTATTTGAAACACAGTTACGGATTGTTGATAAAGATCAACATTTGCAGCCTGGAATGACTGCAAATGTTGAGATAGTTACAGAAAAATTTAATAATGTAATTGTTGTTCCTTCTCAGGCTATTTTAAAAGATAAAGATGAGGATTATTGCTATATTAAAAGTGATAAAGGTTTTATTAAGCAATCTGTAGTAAAAGGTAGTAGCAATGAGCTTGAAACTATTATCAAGGATGGGCTCAAAGATGGTGATTTGGTTTCTTTAAAACCTTCTGAGGTAGAAATAAAATGAAGAAAGTTTTTCTTATTCCAATATTCATTTTCTGTTTTTCATTAAATTCATATAGCGTCTCAAAAAATGAAAACTTTGAAAATCAGGAAAATTCTAATAAAAAAACAATCATTGTAAAAAAAGGAAAATTTGTCTCTTCACTTGATTTGATTGGTGATATTGAAGCAAAAAAACAAATTTTTATTGCATCCACATTTTCTTCAAAATTGGAAATGCTGGCTGAAGATGGCCAAAAAGTAAAAAAGAATCAAGTAATTGCCAAACTTGTAAGCAAAGAGCAACAGGATAAACTAACAGAAGAAGCGATGAAACTGGAAATAGCAAAAAATGATCTTGATTTATTAGACCATAATTCAGATGCTGAAATTATTAAGCTTGATGCAAATATCAAGTTAGCCCAGCAGGAAGTGAATATTAAAGCTTTGGAATTGAAAAAAGTTTTGACTGGCCCTACAAAAGAAGAATTAAAAAAATTGCAATTAAATGTTGAGATTTCTAAAAAATCTTTGAATATATCAAAAATTAATCTCAAACAAAAAAATAAGCTTTATGAAAAGGGAATAGTAAAACTAAAAGATATACTTGAACTTGAACTTGTCCTGGCCAGAGCTGAAAAAGATTATCAGACAGCCCATGCTGAATATATACTTACTAAAGCGGGCTCAACTGATACAACCAAGGAAATTGCCCGGTTAGAACTTAAGATTGCCAAAAATAAGCTTGATATTGAAGAAAAAAATAAATCATTTAAACTCAAGGGTGATCAGCTTGAAAAAGATAAAATAAAAGTAAAAATCATTGGCTTACAGGTCAAGGTTGATCAATTGAAACGAAGAATTGAAGATGCCACAATTAAAGCTCCTGTTGATGGTACCGTTATTATCAGTAAAATTTATTCGTCTGGTGGGCTAAGTAAAGTTAAAGTTGGTGATGAAGTACGGCGGGGAAGGCCATTTATGTCAATTGCCAATCTTGAGGATTCAATCGTTAAATCAGAATTAGAAGAACAGTATATTGGTCTTATAAAGCCAGGTTTACCATGTGATATAACTCTTACAAATCTAAAGGACAAAACCTTTAAAGCAAAAGTAGTAAAAGTCGGTATTCTGGCTACAGAAAAAAAAGGATTTGATTTTGAAGAGGGTGCAAGTAAAGTATTTGAACTTGATATAGCCTTGGTCAATAAAAATAATGACTTTAAGCCGGGAATGAGTGTTGATATAAAAATTATTCTTAAAACTCTGAATAATGTAATTGTAATTCCTAACAAAGCAATATATAAAGAAGGGGCAAAAAATTATGTTTTACTTGAAAGTGGAGAAAAACGGGTTATTCACCTTATAGATACAAATTCAAAACAAAGTGTCATTGAAAATGGTATATCTGCCGGAGATAAAATAATATTTGAAGAAGATTCACAAGGGGAAGTCTAGTGCTCTTTATTTTTGAAAACCTTTTGTCTGCCCTTAAAAGCCTTCAGCAGCACCGCTTACGCTCATTTTTGACAATGCTTGGGGTTATTTTTGGGGTGGCAGCTGTTATTGCCATGCTTTCTATCGGAAAAGGGGCTGAATATGAAGCAATAGAACAGATAAAAGCATTTGGGATGAATAATATCAGGATTAGTACT
Source organism: uncultured Candidatus Sericytochromatia bacterium (assembly GCA_964422885.1). Taxonomy (GTDB): domain Bacteria; phylum Cyanobacteriota; class Sericytochromatia; order UBA7694; family JACMQJ01; genus CAYRDV01. Next base: position 5,408 of record CAYRDV010000040.1, on the reverse strand, counting down.
CTTGAATTGAGTAAAGATGATCAGGATAAAGCAATTCGTACTTTATCCAAAGGTTTGTCTTATGAAGATGCTTTGTATATCAAAGAGATTTTACCATATATAGAAGGTGTTGCTCCCCAAAATTTACTGGGTAAAAAAGTGTATTATCATCAGTTTAATCCTGATGCCAATATTGTTGGAACAACTCCTGAATATCTTGATGTTACAAGTCTGAATCTTGAAGATGGGAGGTTTATTTCTGATGAGGATCTTAATGAATTCAGAAAAATTTGTATTCTTGGCAGTACTATTGTTCGGGAAATGTTTTTAAAAGAAGATCCTATTGGAAAATTTATAACGATTGGCGGTGTAAGATTTAGAGTTGTTGGTATTCTCCAGGATAAATTAAAAACTAAAGATAAAGTAAAAATAAAATCAAGGGAAGTAAACCGCGATATCTATATACCAATTACCACCTCCATTAAAAAATTTACAATTACTGATTCAAAGTCTAATCTGAAAAATAAAGTTGATTATAATGTTGTCGATGAAATTGCCGTGAAAATAAAGGCTGCTGAAAATTTATATGAAGCAAAAACAGTAATTACAAAAATCCTTGATCGCCGGCATTCTAATATAAAAGATTATGAAATTGTTGTGCCTACCGAACTGCTTGAGCAAAGCCAGAAAACACAATATCTTTTTAATATGGTTATGGCTTGTATTGCTGGATTATCACTTCTTGTGGGTGGTATCGGAATCATGAATATCATGCTGGCTAGTGTTACTGAAAGGACAAAAGAAATTGGTATTCGCAGAGCAATAGGGGCAAGTGCTCAGGATATAATGTTATTTTTTCTGTTAGAGGCCATACTTATCAGTATTCTTGGTGGAATAATCGGTATCTTTACAGGTATTGGTATTGGTAAAATTGTAAATGTTTATGCTGGCTGGAAAACTATTGTTTCTCCTGAATCGATATTCCTTTCATTTGGAGTTTCATCTCTGGTCGGAATCTTTTTTGGGATTTACCCGGCTTTTCGGGCTGCCCGAATGGATCCGATAGAAGCCTTACGGTATCAATAAATTGTAGTAGTTTGATTAATCAAATCCCTACAAAGCGCATTTTTCAATCAAATTAATAATTTCATCAATACTTTCTTTATCTCTATTTTCTTCCATTTTATTGATATATTTATCTTTTTCCATATTAAGTTTATGGATAGAATTAAAAAGTGTTTCTGCTGTTAAATCATCTTCATATAAAACCTTACTAAAACCTGCTTTTTCAAAGGATTCAGCGTTTAAAATCTGGTCACCCCTGCTGGATTTTTTTGAAAGAGGAATCAATAGATTTGGTTTTTTTAGAGCCAAAAGCTCAAATATTGCATTGGAACCAGCCCGTGAAACAACAATATCAGCTATCGCAAAAACGTCAGGCAAGCCACTGCTAATATATTCAAATTGTTTATATCCTTCTTTATTAAAATTATGATCAACATTTCCTTTGCCACAGATTTGTACTATATCAAAATCGTAAAGAAGCTTGTCTGCAATTTCTCTGATTGCTTTATTTATTTTTTCTGAACCAAGGCTACCACCTATTACCAGTAAAACAGATTTATTGCCTTTTAGCCCTGTAAATTCAAAGCCTTTGTTGCTGTCTCCTTCTATAAGTTCTTTTCTGATTGGAGTGCCAGTATGAATCGCTTTTTCCGAAGGCAGGTATTTAAGTGTTTCGGAAAATGAAGTACAAATTTTTTTTGCAAATGTTGCTGACAATTTATTTGCCAGGCCAGGGGTAATATCAGACTCATGAATAATAACTGGAACTTTATTAAGATATCCAGCAATTACTATAGGAACAGTTACAAACCCACCTTTGGAAAAAATAATTTTAGGTTTTATTTTTTTGATAATAGAAATGGCCTGAAATATGCCTTTTAAAACTTTTAGCGGATCTGTAAAATTCTGCAAGGAAAAATAACGTCTTAACTTACCTGAAGCAATTGAATGATAGGGAATGTCAATTGTATTTATCAGTTGTTTTTCAATTCCATCTACAGAACCGATATATTCTATCTCCCATCCATGCTCTTTTAATTTGGGAATTAATGCAATATTGGGGGTTACATGTCCAGCAGTACCACCACCTGTTAAAATTATTTTTTTCAAACCATTCCTTTCAACTTTATATTATTAAATGTAGTGAATTCCTTCCTACGAAGGAATGACAAATTAAAAATTAAATTATAACAGCAAAAAAAGATCGGATTTTTATCCGATCTTTTTTTAATTTAAAGTCTTAGATTGTAGGAAGATTAGGGTTCGATACTCCAGGGCCTACAGGTGCAGCAGGTGCTGGTTCAGCAGGTTGATTTGGATCTGGTTGGTTTGGATCTGGATCTGGCTGATTAGGGTCAGGCTGATTTGGATCCGGAGCTGGCTGGGCAGGTGGAGCAGCCCATGTAGCTTTAAAGGATGCGTATAAAAGGTCTTCAAATTCGCTGAATGTTAAAGCATTATTAACATTTTTGTCAGCTGTAAAAAATAAACTAATCAAGGTTTTCTGATTTGTAGAAGGCATATTTGCTATTCCTCTGAAAAATTCATCCTTGGTTATTTCTTTATCTTTATTTGGATTCATATTATCAAAAATAGGTTTAGCAAAAGCATTTCTTAGTTGTTTAGAATCAAGTCCCAAAAAGTAAGGGCTATTTTTTGCTTCTTTTATTGTAACTTTTCCATCATGATTTCTGTCGATTTTATAAAACATTACTAAAGGGTCTGTTACTGTTGTATTAGCTTTTCTACTTGCAGCTTCAACTGTACCTGGATTTATACTTCCTGTTGCACTACCACCAAAATTTACATGAGTTGGTCTGAATTCATCAAAACTTAATAATTTATCACCATTTCTGTCTAACATACCGAATACTTTTTCTACCAGAACTGTATAAAAGCTATTTAAGCCTTTTCTGGATTCGATTTCTACCTGAGAACTATTATCAATAGTGTTTTGAACTGGTAAATTTGTTAAACTCTGGCTACCACAGCCAGTTAAAACTGATAATGCAAAAATACTGCTTAGAAATAAATTAAGCTTTTTCATCTTTTTCTCCTTTAATAAATAATCTCTACTGACCTTATATATTTAGAATGATTAGAGCTTAACTTGCTAGTTAATAACATTTTTAACTAAATATTAATTTCTTTTTATGTATAATTTAACTATATCTTGTCGCTTATAGATACCTATGATAGTATTAGCCTAAGCGTCAGGTAATTAAGATAAAAACTAAAGTAATTATTTAGGTATTAAATAAATGAAAAATATAACCAGACATTTTGTTATTTCTTTTTTTATATTATTTTTATTTACACTTACAGCTCAGGCAGTTGAACGAAAGGCAGTTCAGGTTATCAAAACAGACTCACCGATCTTTGCTACAGCTCTTAGCACTGATGAACGTTATGTGGCAACTTCCAGTGAAAATTCAGTAAAAATATGGGATTCTCAGACCGGACAATTATTACATACATTTGTTGATAATGCTGACATTATTTTTGATCTTGCCTTTAGTCCTGATAATACCAGACTTGCTTCCGTAAACAGTAAAAACCAGGTAGTAATATGGTCAATGAAAAGTCTGAAAAAATTAACAAGTTTTACAGCTCATCAGGCTGAAGTAACCAAAGTTATTTTTAATTATGACAATAGCCTATTATTAACCGGTAGTGATGATCGATCCGTTAAACTATGGAACACAGCAAATTTAAAAAATGTCACTACTTATAAAACTTCTGGTAAAGTACAGGATCTTTTTTCTGATTCAGCAAAAAATATTTTTGCTTTTGTAGCAGGAAAAACAATTACTGTTTTGGACTTGAATCAAAATAAGAGAATTGATTTTAATAACTCTCATAATTTATTATCTGTTGCCTTGAGTAAAGATGGTAGTATGGTTGTGACAGGAGATGAAGGAAAAAAAGTTAAACTTTGGGATTTTAATTCTCATAAATTAATCAGAACTTTTTCTGGTCATACTGATGTGGTAAAAAATGTTTTATTTACTCATAATGATAAATATATCTTTTCAGCAAGTTATGATAAAACAATAAAAGTATGGGACACTTTTACCGGATTGGAAGAATTTGGACTCAAAGCTCATAATGATGTAATTACCTCAATGAAACTTTCTTTTGATAATAATTATATCGTCACCGGAAGTTTTGATAATACCTTTAAAATATGGAATACTAGTCTGGGAAAATTAGCCAGGGCATATGAGGGACATATTAAAACTGTTGAAACTCTTGATTTTAGTAATGACAATAATTTTCTTGTTTCCGGTGGTGATGATAAAACGCTGAAGATTTGGAATCTTTTAACAGATAATAATGTAAATATAAATGCTCATGAGGATTTAATTGAGGGTGTAAAATTTTTTGAAGCCGATAAAAAAGTAGTCTCTTCAGGTGAAGATGGGATAATTAATATCTGGGAGGTTTCAGATACCAGAAAACTTTTTACTTTAAAAAGTAACCAGGGTTCTGTAATGGCCCTTGATATAACTAATGATGGAAAGTATCTGGCCACTGCAGGAAATGATAATTCAATAAAACTTTGGGATCTTGAAAAGGGATTATTATTAAGAACTTTACTGGGGCATACTGCTCCTGTTTTAACGATAAAATTTAGCTTAGATAATAAAAATTTATTTTCAGGAGGAGAAGATAATTCAGTTAAATTATGGGATATAAATTCTGGAAAAGTTTTGACAAACTATGAGCTTCCAGTTTATATAAAAAGTCTTGATTTTAACGGTAAAATTCTTGTAACCTCAGGTGGAGATAAATTTATCAGAATTTTTGATATGAAAACAGGGAAACTTATTCATACTCTTGGTGGCCATGAAGAATATGTTATGTCAGTAAAAATAACTCCAAACGGTAAATATCTTGTTTCTGGTGGTAATGATAAAACTATTAAACTCTGGAATATAAAAAAAGGTCTTATTATAAAATCTTTTAACGCTCATGATGAAGCTGTCAGAACACTTGCAATAAGTAAAGACGGAAAATTTATAGGGTCTGGCAGTATTGATTCTATAGTAAAATTGTGGGATATATCGTTGTTAGCCTATTAAAACTGCCTTATGCCTTTATTTTACAATTTGCCAGATAGTGATTTTAAATTTTTAACTTCTCATCCTGCCAGTCCTGATTTTGCTGAAAAAATAAAAAAATTATCACAAAAGTTTGACAAAACCGAGCTGATTTCACTACTTAAAGTACCTCTCCCACAGCAAAAAGCTTCCTTTGATGTTTTGATAGGAAAATTTAAAAATGACTTATCTTTTAAAGATTTGGTAAAACTATATAACTTATTACCTGAATATATTAGTTGGTTTGATGAAAAGCATAAT
>CAYRDV010000039.1:0-23279 GCA_964422885.1 uncultured Candidatus Sericytochromatia bacterium | reverse complement strand
AATATTTGTTAAATACATACCCTTTCTATTTATTTTTTATTAAAACATTGTTAAAAAACTTTATTTTTATTCATAAAGATATTTTAAAGTTGTAAAAATAAATCCCCTAAAGAGGCCCCTGTTAGTATAACTCCCGGAAATACAGGGAGTTATACTAATAAAAAGAATAATTCAAATATATTTTTCTCAAGTAACCTAAATTCAATGTTTTAAATTGATTTTAGTTTTTCTTGATAAATTGTTATGTCATATTTATACTGAATACTATTTATTATATTTTTTAATTTTTGTTATATGGAAAAAAGAGATATATTATTTGTTCCTTCAAAACAGGAATATGCAAAAGGTAAACGCCCTAAAGTTAAATGTATTTTATGTGCTATTGTTGAAAAAAATCCAGATGTTGATCTATTGGATATTTACAGAACGAATAATTTTGTAGTATCAGCAAACCTTTTTCCTTATAATCCAGGCCATTTAATGATTTTTCCAATAAAGCACATTGAATCAATGGTTACTTTAACAAAAGATGAAATAATAGAGCTACATGAATTACAATTATTAAGCTTAAAAATTTTAAATGAATATTATAATGCCCAGGGATACAATATTGGGTATAATTTAGGCCCTGTCAGCGGAGCTAGTATAAGTCACCTACATCTCCATATTGTACCAAGATATCAGAGAGAAGTAGGGTTTATCGATGTTATAGGTAATGCCAGAATTATTGTTGAAGATCCCAAAGATACAGTAACAAAATTAACCAAAGCTTTTCAGGATAACAAATAGTTATATAAGAGGAAAAGTTGAATAATGACAGATAAGCTTTATTATAATGACCCTTACACATTGGAGTTTTTTGCTGAAATAAAAGAAGTTAAAACCTTTGAGCAAAATAAATATTCGGTAATTTTAGATAAAACCTATTTTTATCCGACATCAGGAGGTCAACCATTTGATACAGGAACTATTAATAATATAAAGGTGATTGATGTTTTTGAAAAAGAAGGAGAAATTTATCATATTGTAGAATCACCTGTTGAAATAGGTAAAATGCATGGGAAAATAGATTATCACAGAAGGCTTGAGCATATGCAGCACCATACAGGACAACATCTTTTATCTCAGGCCTTTATACAGGTTCTAAAAGCCCCCACAGTTTCATTTCACCTGGGTACAGAAATATCTACCATTGAAATTATTATAAAAGATTTAACCATTGAACAGGTAAATGATGTGGAAGAATTGGCAAATGATATTATTTATCAAAACAGAAATATTAATATTCTTTATGTTAATGAAAGTGAAATAAATGAACTAAGTCTTCGTAAAAAACCGAAAAAAAAATGCGCCAGTGGTGATATACGGGTAATTGAAATTGAAGATTTTGATTTATCCCCATGTGGTGGCACACATGCAAAAATGACAGGTGAGTTAGGTTTAATTAAAATTATCGGCTGGGAAAAGTATAAGGGAAATCTCCGTGTCGATTTTTTATGTGGTAGAAGGGCAATAATTGATTATAGATTTAAAAATAGGGTCATCAAAAATATAGCAAATAAATTTTCAACCAAGGATAAACAAATTGAAGATATAATCTATAAATCAATTGATGAAACCAAAACAATACAAAGAGAATTAACATCTGTAAAAAAAGAAATCACAAAATATATTACCAAAGAATTACTGGAAAATGCAGATAATTATAATGAATTAAGATTAGTTACTAAAGAAATTGAAAACACTGATATTAACAGTTTAAAACAGCTCGGGCTTGAATTAATTAATGAGAAAAAAATTCTAATATTCTTGGCTTCCAAATATAATAAAAAATCTCATATTATCCTTGCCTGTTCAGAAGATTTAAAAATAAATTTAAATAGGTATAGTGAAGAAATTTTTAAATTAATAGGCGGTAAGGGAGGAGGTAAGCCTAACTTTGTTCAGGGAAGTGGTGAACTGGTAAATTTAGCCCCTGTAATTATTAATATAAAAAATCAGTTGATAAAAGCTCTTAATTAGTAGCCTGCATTCCTAAAATCATACTTTTTGAAATAAATACTGTTGCTATTAAAAAGAACATAATAGTAATAGCTGAAACTGCAACCAAAAGAAATATAACTTTTTCAGCTTCCTTTTTTAAAAAAACTATTTTTTGATCCTGTAAAAGCTCCTTATCTATAAATAAAGAAAAAATAGGCTTTATATTAGAATTATTACTTTCAAAAAAAACTTTAATTTTATCAGGATAATTTTTTTCCAGATAATTTTTTAAACATTTTTTGATCCTATTGGTTTCATACCTGTTAAAAATTAATGTAATAATCCAATTTGGTATTATTAACAAAAAAAGATTAGTAAAAGAAACAATATTCAAGTAATCTGAAAATATAATGTTAATAAGAAAAATATTAACAATTAAACCAGTAAATATTTTCCAATAAATAGTAAAATTTGATTTAAAAAATTCATTTTCAGTCATATCAATTCAATTCTCTTTTTTAACAAAAAAAAGAGATATCTTTTGGATATCCCGCTCTCTTGTTAAATTTAAGATCGTTTATCTGGTTAATTTATTTTTCTCATAGTAATTATACCTGTTAAAAACATAGTCAAAGTTAGCAATGAAATGACTTTCTTGGCACTTTTTGTAACTAACTTAAATTTAGCTTAATATTTATATAGTCTATTATTAATTAATTCTTGCTAAAAACAAAATTAAACTTTAGTTAAACCAAAGAAGGTTATTAGATTACATTATTAATCCTGATTGTTTCTAAAACTTCTTCAATTTCAACCTTAACAACTTCGCCAAGATGGTAGCCATCTATAATTTCAAGTATATAAATACGAGGACAAGTGTTTCTGGTAAATCCGGTTACTTTTGCCAGAAAATTATTCTTTAACCTTACATTATCATTAAGGTTAAGATGTTCAGGCTTGTTTAAAATACTTTCCCATTCCATATTTATTTAATAAATTCTTTTAACTCAAGAGTTGCAGGTATACCTCCTGCTTTTATACCAAATTTTAGTGGTCCTACTTCTGGCGCAAGCCATAAATATGACTGACCATCTGGCCCATTAGTACTTAATTTAGCTACATCTGAAAAAGAGCCATACGGAACTTTAATATCTTCATACCCATCATACCTGAAACCAGTAGAGTTATTTTCTTTTGAATGTGATGGAACTGGAGCAAAAGCATCAAGGCTGACTGTATTTTCAAAACTTTGCTCACCCATACGTGTTCGAATCTTTACATTATCACCTTCTAAACTAATTACTTCCATTATTAATTCCGCATTAATATCGATTCCCTGAATATTAATTTTCATCGAATAAACCCACTTCATTTCCTTAGTTGGTTTAGGATAAAATGATTTTAAAAATTTTTGATCAACTTCTGCGCCAATTGATGGTATAGCAGGAGGTTTATCACGCTCTTTTCTATTATTAGACGGCATAAAGTACTTATCCTAACAATAATTTATGAAGGCAAAGTAAATTTAGCCTTATGAATTCCATTAAAATTTGGTTCCCCTTTGCATTTAACTTCATGATTAGTATATGGTATATAGTATGGCTTTATCAGTCAATATAAATAAATTTCTTTATAAATTTTTACTGATTAAGTCTAAGAATCTATCCTCAATTAAAATACAATATATATTAAAGTAATAAAAAATTAAAAAATTTAAATAATGAAAGAAGAAAATTACCAGTTACTAAATGATTATTTATTAACTCTTGATAAAATAAGTTCTTTAGAGGAAATGGATGAGTTTATCAATAAAATCAGCAATGCAGTTATGGATACCTATCCATGTATAAGTTGCCGTTCAGGATGTTATACCTGTTGTACAGGTGCAGGTTTACCGGTCGTATACCCAAAAGAATGGCAAAGAATAAGAGATTATCTTAAAAATATGCCTGAAGAAAAGAAACAAATTATTTCTGAACAAATGCAAAAATTTTATGAAAACCAAAGTCCAATATTACATTTTTTACATTGGAATATTGGTAAACCAATGAATAGTAAAAACTTTAATAGTATTGCCGATATTTTTAAAGAGGAGGCATGTCCGCTACTAATAAATGGACGCTGCTCTGTTTACTCTGTAAGACCCACAGCCTGCAGAACCTTTGGCGCATTTTTCAGAAGTTCAGTAAACAAAGAAATTGAACCTTTAACCTGCCGCTCTGATACAGAAAAGATGAGTGATTATTTTTCCAACAATAATATCAATCATCCCAATTCACCTCTGGAAATAAAAGTAAGAGAAAAATTAATAAATTTTGTTCAGGATGATTCTGAAATTTATAATAGAACAATGATACCCATTTGGCTACAAAGTGATATTGAGTTAAGCAATATAGAATTAAATACAGATGATTCTATAAACTCGGTTTTTAATTATGTAAAAAAACTTTACTCTTTTGAGCTTTATGAAGAATTAGAAAAATTTTGCCATTTATTTTCTCAAAAGAGCTCTGAAAATTCTAAAAAGTTAGAAGTGTTTATAGGAAATCTAAAATTGGAAAAGAATAATTTTGTTGGTTTAGACAAAACGAAGCAAATGATCAAAGAAAAGGCCTTTAAAAACTTTACTAAACGAAATTATCTTAAGGCTGAAAAAGAATTTTTAAAACTCTGTAAATTAGATGAAACGAATGGAGAATTTTTTTATTATTTAGGTATTTCACAACTAAAACAAGAAAAATTTAATGATGCAATAGATTCATTTACCCAAAGTTTAAAGTTAGGAAAATATAAAACAGATATCTTTTATTTTCTTGCTGACTGCCTAATGCAGATAGGAGATAAAAAAATGGCTGATTTATTTTACAACAAAGCGAAAGAAGTTCAGCAATACTAAATGACCTGACTTCCTGGGGTAATAAAAAAAACATACTGACAGAAAATCATACATGGTATTGACAGAATATTTTACAAGGTGTTATAGTATTAGTATGAGTGAAATATATAAAAAACTTGGACAAAGAATAAAAAAAATAAGGGAGAGTTCTGGCATAAGTCAGGAAAAGCTGGCCCTTATGCTTGGTATATCTCGTCCGACTATTTCTCAGATTGAAAATGGGGATAGAAAAATTTCTGCAGATGAACTAATTAAACTATCAGAAATTTTTAATATTTCTGTTAACAGTCTTCTCGAACTTGAGAAAGAGTTAGAAGTAATTTTACCTGATAGTAAAAAACAGACTCATAAAAAGGAAAATAAATTAAGAATTAATGTACCTCAAAAAAACCTTGATAAATTTAAGGAGGTATTTGTTTATATTCTTAATAAAATAGGTTCCAAATCAAATGTCGGAGAAACAGTAATTTATAAATTACTTTATTTTATTGACTTTGATTTTTACGAGAGATATGAAGAACAATTAATGGGTGCGTGCTATATCAAAAATCATTATGGTCCAACTCCAGTTGAATTTAAAAAAATAATTGATAGAATGATATTAGAACGAGAACTGGAAAAAGTAGAAAGTAATTATTTTAGTTACCCTCAAACTAAATACCTGCCATTAAGGAAACCAGAGCTCTCTAAATTAAAGGCACACGAAATTGAAGTAATTGATGATGTACTTAACCGGCTTTCAGATATGAATGCAGGACAAATTAGCGAATATTCACACAACGATGTACCATGGTTAACAACAGATGATGGAGATATTATTGAGTATGAATCTGTCTTCTATAGAAGCACTGCCTATTCTACTAAAAAGTATAAATAAAATATCTCATGATGTTTTATTTATTCCAGAGTTTGAATTAGATAGTGCCAGGCTAGCTACAAGATTTGAGACCCTAGGCTATGACTTAAAGGTATTTATTGAGACAGGGCTAAAATTGTATCATGACTTAAAAGTTGATAATGAAGGAATAAAACCCTTAGATAATAAGCTTGATATAAAAAAAGCAAAGATTTATGAGGCGGAGAAATTTGCTTGTCGTTCTCTTAAAGGAAAAGGAGCAAAATCTGGTCTTAGAGTTATTTATGCACATTTTGAAGAAGAAAAAAGAATTGAACTTATTGAAATCTACTATAAAGAAGATAAAGAAAATGAAGATAAAACTAGAATTTTAAAGTATTATCAATAAAATTAGTATCCCAAATAAATAAATTTATAAAGTTAATATTATTAACCTGTTAGTAATATATTTATTCTCTTATCATAAAAAAGGAGTAATTCTATGTATCAAAGTAAGATTACCGAACAAATCAGTACAATGAAATTATCATCACCCTTCATTTTCCATCTATGCAATGACATAGATAAGGTAAGATTTTTTTACACAGAATTATTAGGTCTTCATGAACTTGAATATAAAAAAGATACTTATGTGGACTATAAATTTAAAGAAACAACAATTATGTTTTCAGCAAAAGAAAATATATTATCTGGCATTAAAAATTTTAATTCCAAACACCAAAATGAATTTGAACCTTTTTCATGGTCAATAGAAGTCACTGAAGACTTATTTCCTGTTATTGTAAATAAACTTTGTAAAGCCGGAATTAAAACCATACAAAAAGTTCCTGCCTGGAATCATGATGGCTATTGGAGCTTTTCTGTTTTGGATCCAATGGGAAATAATATACAGATTTATATGGAACCTAAAAATATAACAGTTGTAAGCTTAGCTCAAAAAAGAGAACAAAAAAAATTAGCCCGTTCTAAAAAAACAGGCTATTTGAAAAAAATCTATGATTTATCCTCCAAATGGATTCTTGAAAGGATCTGATGAAGGCTTTGGTGTTGATTTAGAACCAAATGGATCTGCGCTTACACCAGGTTTTGAATTATTTGCTGGTTTAGAACTAAACGGATCATTATTGGAAGCTGGCTTATTTGCTGGTTTAGAGCCGAAAGGATCTGCCGTTGAATTACCTGATTGCTTTGGAGCAAAGGGATCATCATTCACACTAGGTTTATTAGCTGGTTTTTGACTAAATGGATCACTTGATGGACCTGGAAGAACTGGTTCCTCACCAATTGTAATTTTTCCCTGAACCAATGCATCTGCAAACTCTCTTCTGCTTACTTTTCCATCCGAATTACTATCTATTCTGGAGCGTAGGCTATCACTCATTTGCAGATCTTCCCTGGAAATCCAGTTATCTGTAGTCCACTGTTTTACAGGCTTACCAGTATTTTCAGCCCTGTTGGAAAAATACCCAGATACTTTATCAGCAGCATCCAGAGTAAGTTTAGGTATAAAAATATCACCTTTTTGCAATGCTTCTGCTGTTTCACGTGTTCCGGCAATGCCATTGGCATTGCCAATTTTTATTTGTGCTCTATTGCTGATTGTAGCTTCAGAAGGATCTACTCTGTTATTTTCATTGGCATCCATAGCTTTTGTTATAGCAAGATAATCATTTAAACCAAGTTTAAGATCGCTCATTTTCTCTACCTCATAAATTAATATTATTAAATTAATTATTGGCTTAATTGATGAAAATCTTTCTTAAAATAAGATTAATATAAGAGTAAAAATTGGTTTATTTTATATAAAAAGATGATATAAAAAATTTAAATAAACTTGAGTTTTATTTTTTTGATATTATATAAATTTATATCGCCATTTATTTGTGCATAGGAGTTAAATAAAATTATTTCAAAAAAAATATCGATGGCTGATGATGAAATTTTTCAGACCGTTGATTATATCAATAATTTTGACGAAAAAAATATTAATGTCTGTTTTCTATTTACAATTGGCAGAAGTGGCTCCTTATTATTACAAACTTTACTGGATAATCATCCTGAAATAATATTAATACCAAAAATTATTTACTATTATTTTGAATGGGAAAAGATTAATAAAACACCTGATAATCCAATAGAATTAATAACAAATTTTTTAACAATGGAATCTATAAATGCCGGATGGTCTTATGATATAGAGCTTGGAGTCAATAAAAACGAAACGTACGATCTACAACCAGAAAAATTTTCAGAAATAATACTAAAAATATTAAAACATTTTACTATTATAAATAGAAAAACCTTTTTTCTGGCAATTCATTTTGCTTATGCTTTGTTACATAATCAGAATATTACAAAAATCAAATGTATTTTCTTACACCATCATTTATTAGACTTATTTCCAAAACATAAATATTTTTCTCCAACATGTATTAAACAAATACTTTCAGATTATTTTCTCCAAAAAAATACTTTTTTTTCCCAGATATTTTTAGATTTTCCTCAGGCAAAACTTATAGTATCAGTAAGAGAACCCTTTGAATCATATTTTTCTTTTCTCAATACTATAAAAAGAAAAGATTCATACTTTTCTAGCATACGATTTTTTATAACTCTACATTATTTAGTTTTTTCTTATCATTCATTTATCAATCAACAATTTATTAATAAAAAAAATATAAAAATAGTTAAATTTGAAGATTTACATTTAAAAACAGAAAATATAATGAAAGATATAGCAGAATTTATTGGAGTAAGCTTTAATCCTACTTTATTTGAGAGTACTATTGATGGGAAATTATGGTGGGGTAAACCAGTAAATGATATAAATGGCACAAACCAGAATTTAAAAACAGATATGTGGAAAGAGGGTTTAGATATCGGGTCAAAGTATTTATGCCAGTTATTATTTAAAAATATAGTAATTAATCTGGGGTATAAATTAGAAGATATAAATATTAATAATCAATCTTTATTAATAGAAAATGAATTTAATAGTCATTTACTTAGCTTATTTATTATATTAAAATATAAATTTTACCAAAATAATTCGGATATAAGACTTTTAGAAATTTATCCCTTATTAAAAAATACATTAATAAAATGTATTGCCAAGTTTAATAATATGAGTTTTGAAGATATCATAAGAAATCTTGATAACGATATTAGATATAAAGAAACGGATTTAATAATACAATATGATTTTATTGACAGCTTAAATATTTCCAAAAAAGGTTTTCTGATTCTGATTCAATACTGGGAACACTGGTCATTACCAGAGCTCTGGGTGAATAGATTTAATAAAGAGGTTGATCAAATCTGGGTCTTTAGCTCATTTATTAAAAATAGTTATGTTAATTCAGGAGTTGAACCTGAAAAGATTGAAATTATTCCATATCCTATAAATACAGATTTATTCAGGCCATTTACAGAAAACGTTGTAGATAATAAAAAATTCATATTTTTATGTTTTATATCTGAAAAATCAGGGGCTAATATTTTATTAGATGCATATTGTGAAGAATTTAAACCTGAAGAACATGTGTGCCTTGCTATGTGTGAAATCGCTTTTACTACAAAAAATACTGTATTAATGGACAAAATAAATATAATTAATAATGATCCTTTAAAACCAAATATTTCACTTATACATGTTTCTTCAAATGAAGAATATGAGCAGGAATTTTATTTTGAGGAAAATTTACCCCAGATTTATAATTACTCAGATTGTTTTGTGTATCCTTATAAAACAGAAGGAATAGGGGCAAATATCCTTGAGGCAATGGCTTGTGAACGAATTATCATTACAACAAAAGGTGGAGTCGCATTAGATTTTTGCAATAGTGAAAACTCATATCTTATAAATAACAATTGGGAAGATTGCAAAATAGATTATGAAGATGAATTAAATCTAACCGGAAATAAATTCGAATTCAATGTTGAAAAAGAGCACTTGAAACAAATACTTAGACATGTTTTCACTAATCAGGATGAAGCCAAAATTAAGGCTAGAAAAGGACGAGAAAGTGTTGTAAAAAACTACTCTTACAAAAATTGCTTTGATAAAATTGATAAAGTAATTAATAAAATCAAGCATAAACCTGTACTTAGATTTAATCTTGAAAAAATAAAAAGTGATTTATTTAAGCAAGCACAAAAAACCTTTGAATTAAATGATTATAGTAATAGTGAAATATTTTTTGAAAAATTAATCCGGTATGATTTAAAAAATACAAATTATCTTTATAAGTTAGCTTTAATAAAATTAAAATTACTTAAATATAATGAAGCAATTAATTATTTTGTAGAGAGTATAGAATTAGGATTATATAATCATGATGTATTTTATAACCTGGCTTATTGCCTTGATAAAGAAGGTGAAAATGAACTTGCCAGTTTATATTTTCAAAAAGCAGAAGAATTTACCTAAGTTAAGGTAACTTTTTTTAGGCCATGAGGTTTGTCAGGATTTAATCCTTTTTTTTCAGCAAGAGTTAATGCAACATGCTGACCAATAAAACTATACAGAATCGTTTTTGCCCATTTATCTTTAGGTAAACTTAGAGATATTACTTTATCACCAGGCTTATCACTTAACTTATAATACTCTACTTTTTTTTGCGATAAAATGTTAATAATTTTACTTTCTGAATCAGGAATATTTTGATTTTCATTATCATCAAAAATAATTACACAGTCATTTTCATTTAGAGAAGCAACAGGCCCATGTAAAAACTCGGCTGAAGACCAGCCAAAAGATGAAATACCAACAGTTTCCTGTAATTTTAGAGATGCATCAAGAGCTGCTGGTTGAATTAATCCCCTTGCCAGCCATATAATAACTGACTTTGAAATAATAAAATCATTTAGCTTTTTAGGAACATTACTATTTAAATAATCACGCATCGCTTTAGATATTTCAAAAGCAGCTTCTTTAATATCCAGTCCAGCTAAAGCAGCTGTAGCAAATAACTGAGCCGAAAATGTTTTTGTTGCAGGTACAGCCAGTTCTTCGCCAACATCTAAATAAAAAGTTTCATTGGCTACTTTGGAAATTGATGACATTTTATTTTGAGAATTCGTAACAGCAATAACTTTTGCTCCTCTTCGGCTCAACCATTCAGCTGAATGTACGATGTCTGAGCTTTCTCCAGATTGTGTATAAGCCAGGACAACAGAATCACTCCAGTCAGCTAAAGGAGTTTCCTGTGTCGAAAGCCAAGGTCGGAAATCTATTGGGTGTCTTCCAGTAGTAAGACCGAAAAGATAAGATGCAAAAATGCAAGCATTTCCAGATGTTCCTCTGCCTAAAAGAACAATATTCTGTTTATCTTCAATTAAATACCTAATTCTTTTTGCCGAATCAGTCCAATAATCTATTTTTTTTTCAATAATATCAGGTTGTTCAGATATTTCCTTTTGCATATAACTTTTCATAAATACTTCTCCTGATAATGCTATTTATTTTAATTATATTCATGAAAAAGCTATTAGTGAATAAATAAAACGTTTTTCAACTTAAGAAAGGCTCCGAACAAGTAAAAGTGACAGTCATTCTGACCAAAGGAAATCCCTTTAGGGGTAGCTTGTCTGGAATCTTTTTCTATAAATTAATAAAATCCATTACTTTAATATACTTCTTCATCGAAGGATCTTTTAGTTTTTTTACTTTCTGCCAGTTTATTTTGTTAAAGTCATTTTTTGTTATTATTAATTTGCTAATATATTTTGTTTCATTTTTAGCAGAAATTCTATCTTTATAACTTACAAAAGTAGAAAGCTGAAATTCCTGATATTTGGGATAAAGTTTAAATACTTTTGGTACAACTGAAGAATAAAGATTTATCAGTTCATCTCTTCTTGAATTATTATCTTTCCATTCTCTTACAAATACTACAAGGTTAGTCAGATCTAACTCTGCTTTTATTGACTTTTCTGAGCTTAACTTAATATTTTTGATTACCTGTTCAGGAACCTGTTCAAGATCTATATAAATAGTGTTTTCATTTGCCGTGGCACCAGAAGTAATAAAAAAGATAGAAGTAAGGGCAAGAAGTAATTTTTTCATAGGATACTCCTTTATTTATAATAAATTGATGTTTTTAGTAGTACTAATATTGTGATGTTTTATTACGATATAGAAAAAGCCTGATAAAAACTTATCAGACTACAATCAGGTATTTTAACAAAGAAATATTTATTTGGAAAGATACATGCCATGGCATGTATCTACTTTCCGTTTTCTATTCTTATTTCCACGACTTTATTATTTAATAATCTAAAGCTATATTCAAGATAAACAAAATCAATTTCATTATGCAAACTGCCAAGCATAATATACTTTAATTCCCGTGAATTCTTATTTTTTATATCAACAGAAGGCTTTCCATAGGCACTCATAATTCTTGAATAAGAATACCCAATTCTACTACCTGTAGATGTCATCAGGTTTTTAATATTTATTTTCTTTGAAATTTTTATCTCTTTTGGATTAGTATAACCAGGGGGCAAATCAACATAACCTCTATAAGTTACAACTTCTATTATTCCCTGTGAATTTGTATCTGCAATAAGTGTTTTATGATTTTTTGGATCAACATAATAGGTTCTTTCTCTATTACCATTTTTTACAGTTTCTCCTTCTCCTATATACCACTCTAACGTTTTCATATCAGTTACACCTACTTCAATTGCTCCAAGCCTGTTTTCAAAATATTTGGCCTGTTGTTTTGGCGTAATAATATCTTCCGGAGAAATGTTAATACTTGATGATTTCGCCTGTAATCCCAGGGAAATTGTAAAAAATATGGTTAAAAATATACTTATGAAAATATTATGTCTGTATAACATTTTGCCTCTCTTTCTTACCAATATTATTTGACAATAAATGGAATTGATTTAGTAATAGAACTATAACCATCTTTGCCTGGTTCAGATCCATTTTCAAATGAAGCTGCATCTATCAAATCAACGGTTAAATGATTTAATCCGGTACTTTGTTTTATTACAAGATTTCCGGTATAAATATCATCAGCTTTTTCTTTATCGCCACTGATCTGATTTCCCTCTAAAGAAGGTAATATATCTGAATCGCTTCCATCATCAACTAATGGAATACGGAAATTTATATTTGGTAATCTCACGAAAGCATAAAGAGGTGGGTCAAAAGTTTCATTTTTATTAATTGCTTTAACTTCTAAAGTTAAAATATCATTCCTGGAAATTGTTGGTAAATTATCTTTTTCTTTTGGATTATTTAAATCCAAATCAAATGTTGTTGTTTTATCCTTACCTAAATGATCTTTTGTATAAGTAATTAATTTTATATATTCTGTCTTTAATTTTATCTGTTCAGAGTTTATTTTTTCGTCAGAAGACTTTAATTGTATAGGGGATACTTTACTTATTTTCCAGGTGTTTCCTTCTTTTACAAAGACAGAAGTAATAAGAGATTGCTCTGTAATTTTTCTGGAATTTGTATTTGCATCCTTATTAAAGATTAATTCACGTTTAAATGTGGTCTTTATCGTAACTTCTGCCTGTGTTTTTGAATCATTAAATTTTACAGTAACAATTCTTTCAGGGTTACCAATTAATTTCCTTACCCAGTTTGCCGGCAATTTTGCTTTTAAGCGGTTAATCCTGGCTTTTACACGCTCTCTGGCCAAAGCTGAAATTTGTTTCAAAGGTGAAGATGGCGGAGAAAAGAGAGCTTTTGTGGAAAATGAGTCAGGATCAGCAACAAAAACAACACCACCATTATTTGGTACAGTTGCAAAAACAACACCACCATTATTTGGAACTGTAGCCTGAGAAGCATCTTCTTCTTTATTTATATCTTTGGGAAAAAAGTCTGGGTTATTTTCTATTATCTGATTAATTGATTTTTCATCATAACTGGTATCAGTTTTAATATTATTGATATCAGGCAAAGGAGTTGAAGTCGCAACCTGAGAAGTTTTTGAAACTCCTGATTTAACTGTACCTGGAGAACTTTGACAGGCTACAATAAAGGTTATTAGTATACCAAGAATTAATTTATTACTCTTGAAAGAGTTTTTATTTATAATCAATTCCCTTACCCCCCACCTTTAATTATATAAAATTAAAATTTAATTTATTAACCGTAATATATTAGATACAAGCTATTCCATATATTATTTTAATTATAAAAAAAGAATGTTTACATGACAGCTTACACAAGTTGGTCTTTTCTTTGTTAATTATTGTGATGTTTGAGAGTTGTTTAAGATCATCATTATTTTATTTAATATATTTTTTTTAATTTATTGAAACTTAGTCTATAATAGAACAGTAAAATATCAATTATTTTATAGTTTTATAAGCTACTAAGGAGCGGACCTTTTATGAATTATAATTCTGAGGCTATAGAATACCTAAACAAAGGTATTGAGTTACTGAAGCAAAATAAAGATGATGAAGCTGAACAAGCCCTTATAAAAGCAATCGAATTAGATGATCGTCTTGCTCCGGCATACAATAACTACGGAATATTAAAACTCCTGAAAGGACTTTTGGATGGAGCACTGGATGCATTTAAAAAAGCAACAGAAAGAGATCCCAGGCTTTTTAGTGCATATAGTAATGCAGCATCAGTACACCAATCAAGAGGTGAAGGTGAAAAAGCAGAAGAATTATATCTTCGTTCTTTACAAATAAATCCCCACAACGTTGACAGTTATTATAATTTAGGAGTCCTTTACCTTGAAGAGAATAAGCTTGAAGATGCAAAAAAGGTCTTAGAAAAAGCTTGTCAGCTTGATCCTAACCACACACAGTCTTTTTATCTCCTAAGTTCTGTTTATTTCAAGCTAGATGATTATTATGCTGCTATTGCAAATCTTCAGCATGTAATTTCCAAAGTTCCTGATGATATTAATGCTCGCTATGCTCTTGCCGAAATTTATAGAAGGCAGGGAAAGTACAGCATGTCAATTGAACAATTAGAAAGAGCACTAGCTATAAACCCTGATGAAGAAAGGGCGTTGGTTTGTTTAGGTCTTATTTATGTAGAAATTGAAGAGGGTGAACTGGCATTGCCAATTTTCGAAAAAGCTTGTCAGATTAATCCCAATAATCCAGAAATTTTAGAAATGTTAGCGATCCTTTATGAGATGGATGGACGTCCAGATCAAGCTTTAGGCGTTTGTAAGAAAGCATTGGAATTATCACCAAATGATGTATTTATTGCTGAAACTTTTGAAAGACTAAAAGAATCACCTTATCTTACAGGTTTGGCTGATACAAATGCCACTTAAGTTTTTGATATTAATTATATTAAATCTTTGTTTATTCTTTATTTGTTAAAAAATAAGTTTGTTTTAGAATTTAAATAAGTAATATTTTTTGTTCTACTGCTCATGGTATAAATTAGAATAGGTGAATATTAAAGTAAATAAATTTACTATTATGGAGGGTACCAAAATATGACATCATACATCCCATCGCTTTTAGCGCCAGGTTTTGCTGGTGGGATTCAGCTTGCCTTGGCAGGAGCGTATGAAAGCAGAGTTCATACAATGTCAAAATTTCTTGTACCCAGAGCCCAGTTTGCAGGAGATACAGCAGTAACCCTTACTGATGGTTCTTATAATACCAGAACAGCTGCGACTAATGCTTCTACACCGAAGTCTGCCACAGCTTATCTTGCTAATACAAATAATACAAATAGTTTGTTTGGCAAACCTCTTGTTATAAGAGTTAAAAGAGATGAGTTTACCAGTGAAATAAAAGAGTATGGAGTATTTTGCGCTGATGGAACTTATCCTGGCGGTATTGATCCATATAATAACACCGCAAATACAGGTGCCAGATACCGTGTTAATACCAGCACAGGGGAAATCTACGTTAATAATGCCGCAGGCCTGATTGAGCATAAGAACCCTGATGGTATAATTAACTTTGCAACAGGTTCAAATATACTTAATACCACCCAGGATACTGTTGGAGCTGGTGGAGATGCGGGAATGCAATCAACTAACCATGTTGTAGGTATGGTAGAATTTGATTCCTTACAGGGTGGAGCTTTATCCGCTGCTCAACAACAGGCCGCAGATCTTTCAGGGGTAATTCAATCACTTACAAGTATACTTAGGGCAATAAATGATGGTAAGCGTGGAATACTTAGTATCATAAGATAATAAATTAACAAAAAAAGAGGAGGAAATTAATTTCCTCCTCTTTTTTATGCCATATTTCTTAGTAAGAAATTATATTCAAGAATAAGCAAATTAAGTTCCCGTCTCATTTCTTTTTTAAATAAGGTAATTTTTGAGATTTGAGATAAATTGATCACTTTAACTTCTTTTGAGTTTTTAAATATTTTCTGTTCTTCTATTCTTTTATCATCAAGTTTTTGCCATCTGTCCCTGGTTTCTTTTAAACTTTTTAAAAATTTAAGATCAATTTCTGTCTTTTGAGCAAAATTTTTCTGTAATTGATTTATTTTTAAATCTAAATCGGCAATTATTTCTCTAAATCTTTGTAACAAAGAGGATATATTTTCTGATTTAAGTTCAATTACGTCAAATTTATCAATTAAAAGTCTAACTTTGGAAAGTATATCATTAATAATAGTATTCAATTTTTTACTGGCATTATTATTCTCATTTCTATCTCTTTCCATTGCCTGATGCTCTCTTTTTATAATTTCAAAAATTCTTGAAAAATCTGATTCACCAGCTCCTGAAATAATATTTGTAAGTTCTGAATATTTGGTCTTAATTTTACTATAGAAACTCACTTCAAGTTTGGTAGCACTAATAACCTGGTTTAAAGAAGGCATTAGATCATTTCTCATTAAAAATATAATTGAAATGTCTTTCTTAAAACCAAATTTATTAAAAGTCCGAGGAAATACAGGATTTTCTAATATTTTAAAACTTTCAACCTTAATTGTACCATCAATCAAGGAATTAAGCCGAAGCTCAGGATCCTTATCATGATAATTTTCTAAAGTAATATGGTTTGGTTTATCATCCAAACTAATTGCTTCTATATTTAGAGTAATTTCATTTGCCTTGCCCTGCTCAGGTTTAATTTTATCTTTTCTCCAGGCAGCCTGTGCTCCAAAAGCAGACATGCTCATGATAATAGTTGGCTGAGAAGTGTCTTCAAAATTGGTAGAAGACATAGAAGGCTTATCAGGTATCCTGCTGGGGGAAAAATTCAATTCCGCCCTAGCCATATTTATTGAAGAAGGTTTCAATGTTTCTGATAGAGCAGATGAATTTATTTTTTCCTGATTAACCAGGGGAGAAGCTTTTCCAAAGCTAAATTTATCTTTAAAAGAATTGCCATAGTTAGGAGAATAGTTTGAACTAAAACTGAGATCAAGCTTAAATGTAAATAAGGAACCAAAAAAAGAATTTGCTAAACTCTCATTTACAGAATATTTTTTATTACTAACTTCTGCATATGCTTTTTGATAATCATCTATTATTGCAGTTGAATTAACCAGATCAGAGAAAAGCTTTTTGTTTTCATTACCAACAAATGGAGTGATAATATTCAAAAATTCTTCTTTTAATTTAATAAGATCGCCATTTGCATGTTTTTCCAACAACTCATTCATTTTCAAAACAAGTTCTTCATAAGCAGAGCAAATATCAAATAAACCTTTTAAACCATCCGGTTTTTCTTTATATTTTCCATCAGTTATAAATTGTGTTACTTCTTCCATATAAATACTATATAAAGCAATCTTTAACTGATCCCCTTCTTTAACAAGTGATTTATAATTTTCAAAGATTGGCGAAATAACATCTAATAAAGCTTGTTCTCCAGTATTAGCAGGGTTTAGGTTAGAAATCAAACCAGTTAATTTTGTTACAGTACTATCCGCATGTAACACAGCTTGAGTACGTGCTTTTGTAGCATCATCAGATTTTTTCCTTAAAACCTGTAATTCCTGAAAAGAGTCTTCAAATTTTTTCAAAGTATCTATTTGGGCATCTGACAAAAACTTCTTATCTTCATTCAGTTTTATCAGATTATCTTTAAAGTTTTTAAGATTTTTAAGGTCATTTGTACTTAGATAAATACCAGGCCCTGAATTTGCCTTTTGGATTATTTTTTCAATTTTTTCCAGTTCATTTTTCTCAAAAATATTACTTTCCAATTCGGGAAAGAGTTCTTTCATATTAAAAGTAATTTCAGTTAATACTTTAGAATCTTGTCTAACATTTTGGGTTATATTGGAATATCCTGTTTGAATAGTCGCTGAATGCTGCTTATAATCATTTTCAATAATCAAGTTAGAACCAAAATGGCTTGAAAGTTTATTAAATAAAATTTTTTGAGATGCTGGAAGATGTTTATTTAATTCAGCATATATTTCTGTTCGGGAAACATTGTTTATTTTGGTATCAATTTTCATTTTTTCCTGTATGCCCCCAAACATTTTAAAAACCTGAGTCAAATTAAGGGCTTTGGGATCATTTTTAAAATATTCATAATAGGAAGCCATAAAAATCATATCTTTAATAAGATCTCCTTTCCTATCATCTCCAATTTTCTGGTTAAGGAGGTCTTTAATAAAGAAGTCTGGCTTTTTTTCTTCCATTGCTTTTATTAAATCATCAAAAATGTTAAGGCTGTTATTAAGGTACTTTTTCAGTTCCGAAGAAATTTTTGAATCATTAAAGATAGCTTTTATTGTTATACTAAAACCCGGAACCGCTTGATCTTTAGGTGTTTTTAAAATTGCTTTACTGATATCCTGAAGAGATTTATTTAGTAATAGATGTTCATTCATTGAATTTTCAAATTTATTAAAGTTAATTTTCTTTAGTCTATTAAAATCAAGTTCATATTGAGTAATTTCACTATTTTTTATATTTTCCAGAACAGGAGCTGTTATTTCTGGTAAATTCTCAATTTCTACAAATTTCAAATTAGTTTCGGTTTCAACTCTTTCAGGTTTGGCAATTAAATCAATTACATTATCACCTATAGCAATAGGAATACCCCAAAAAAGAGGTTCTGGAACAACAAATTTAATTACATTACCTCTATACTCACCTCTACCGCTTAACTCTCTTATTTTTTCAACCTCATCTTCAGTAGCCCGGTAAAGGCTAAAAGAATTATCTAAATTTTTAACTATTGCTTCTATTCCTTTGTGTCTTTTAGCAGCTTCAACAGCAGAATCTATAGAATTAAACCGATTACTGGTATTTAAATTATCCAGATAATTTCCATTTATTTTTGAACCGATTCCATCAATATCCTTTATCTCAGATGCCAGTTCTACCCTAAGAGAGCTATTAAATAAATTACCATCAATTGAAAATTCGATAAGATTAGGATTGAAATTTGAGGACATTCCTTTTTCAAGCATTTCCTCTACTTTTTTAATTTTTTTTTCTTCTTCTTCTTTGCTGTCAGAAATTTTAAACAGGCTATATGTACCATTCTCATTCCTGATTATTGCTTCATTTCCCTGATGTACCTGAGCAGCCTGTCTGGCTATTTCGATGGTATTATATTCAAAATCAGAAATTTTTTTACCTAGGCTGTTAATTTCGTTATTCATTCAAATAAATGTCCTCCATGATATTTACTATTGCTTCAGATACAATAAATATCCTGATAATAAACGAAAACTTTCGTTATCAAAGTTTAAAAATAAGTAAAATTTAGAGTAAATAGACATAATTTAATCAAAAAAAATAATACATTGAAAAATAAGTAAAATCCCAATGTATTAAGTTTAAAATTGTAAAATTTAAGCTTTTTGTAATGCCTGAGCATTTAACAGAATATTAGTTTCCCGAATAAGTTTGGAAACATCAAGGGAAACTTGCTTAAGCTCTGTTCCAAGATCTTTGCCTTTGATCTTTGAACCATCTTGAAAAATCTTATTCATTTCAGTTCTGGCTTCATCAAGCTTTTTCCAGCGATCTTTTTCTTCTTTAAGCCTGTTTGCATGTTTGAGATCAACACTAAGCTTTCCTTTTGCTTCGCTATTAAGTCTGTGAATAGCGATATCAAGATCCACAATAATCTCTCTGAATCGTTGAAGTAAATTAGTAATGTCTCCCGCCTGAGGATCTACTATATCCATTTTCTCAAGTTTTATCATAGCATTTGCTATTTTTTCAAGGAATACATTAATTTTTTCCTGTAATTCTTGAGCTTTTTCCGAATTTTCTTGAGATTCTTTAGCCATAGAGTCGGACTCTTTTTTAGCCGTTGCAAGTGCTGCAACAGATGCTTTGAATGGATCTTTTCCAAAAATACATCCATGCATTTCACCCATCAAACTTCTAAATATATTACATGAATTATCAATTTCCCTAACACTATTCATCATTCTTTCAAAGCCTGGGCTATCAACAGCCTGGGCCATAAGCTGACCAGCAGTTGTTCCCTGAGATCTTGCACGCTCAACTAAGGCAGTTATTTGGGCAACTGTAGTTGCAGGTGGTGGATCAGCTTTAGGTTTAAGGTCTTGTGCAACATTTCTACGATAAATAGCAGTTAACGTCTCATCATCTTGGGAAGCATCAGATGCAGTGGCGAGCGCATTAAATTTATTTGGTCCATCACCGCCTGATGATCCTCCTGATGGACTGGTAGGACTTATAGTCACTTTGCTATCTAACAACTGGTTAAGTTGAGTCATTGTCTCTGTAAAAAACGATAAAGCTGAAGTACCTTGAAGAGCTGCTTTTGCTTTATTATTAACCTCATTAATTTTATCAGCATCACGTGATTCAGCAGCTTTAGACAAGTCACTCTGCAATTTACCCATATCCTCAGATATTTTGTGTATTTCAGTAGCAGCATTTTTTATTTGATCAGCTGTTGGATTCGCCCCTAAACTATTCATAACAGCATTTATTTTTTCTGCTTTAGCCTGAGCCATCTGCCAATTTAGGGTATCAGTTTTAACTTTTGTTTCAGATAATTTAATAAGTAGAGCCTGTAAACCATCTGTTCCAAATGTCTCAAGAAGTTTCAGGTCATCATCATTTAGTTTAAATTTGTCTTTTAACAGAGTAAGAATCTCACCCCGTTCCCTTGGCAAGTGATTTATAAGCTCCATATGCTCTTCACGTGAATTTTCGGCAGCACGTGCTGCTTCCGCACTTTCATTAAGAGCAGCATCAACCTCTGGAATATGGGTTTTAAATTGTTGAATAAGAGCTATTTTCCCATCAACCTGAGCACTAAATGCGCTTAATTGTTGGTTTAATGTAGCCTCAACTTGCTTGATATTATCAAAAAGCTCTTTAGTTTGTTGAAGTAAACCTTCCTTACCTTTCAAACCAAATTCGTCAATATGTTGAAGGGCAATATCAGCAAAATTGCGCAATGTCATATAATCATCAGTGCTAAGTTTTGCATCAGGCTCAGTATCTAATTTATTTTTTAAGGCAATCGCTTTTTCAATTATTAACTTTGCATCAGCGGTTAAATTTTTAGTATCGATGGAAGATAGATTTGCAGGAATTATATCTTTTACTGAAACAGCACTCTTAATCATCTCACCAGCAGCTTCCTTAGCTGCTTCTTTAATTCCAGTTATCTTTTGCTCCTTTTCTTCTTTAATTTTAGCTACATTCATTGAATCAAGCATCTTCTTAGTTTCTAAATTACTAAGTCTGATTTTAGTAGAAAAAGCTTTTTCTTCAGATTTAGGAACAAAACCATAACCAAATTGTTCAACTATTTTTTTGGAAATATCAGGATCTCCGTTTAATTTTTCAACTAACTCAGCTATTTTTCCAATATTTTTATCCTTTTTTGCAGATTGAATTTCTTTAAATGTATTATCAAAATCTTTAGCGGCCTGCGCCTGTTTACGTTTAATCTCTGCTGGAGTACCTGTTGTAATTTCGCTTAACTTGTTAAATTTAAGAATTTTTAGCTCATATTCTGCCCTGGCAAAATTTCTTTGGGTATCTTTTTCAGACTCACTCAGCTTACTTGAAGGATCTTTATATGTATTCTCTTTGGTTTTATAAGCTTCTCTTATTTCTTTTACTGCTTTGCAAATTTCAGAGCTATTACCTGAGAGCTCAGGCTTCTCAAATTTTTCCAGAAGCTCATAAACAGCTTCAGATTTAGAAGTATATTCTCTTAGTGAATTTGATTTTTTATCTTTTGCAGCCTCTAAGTTTTTATAGCCATTATTAGCTTCATTAATAACACTCATTGCTTTTTCATTATTTTTTAAGCCAAAAAGTTCAGGATTCTTTTGAGCAATATTGGTAAAATCATAAAGAGCCTTAAGATGCTCATCAGTCAATTCTGTTTCTAAATCACTATACATATCTTTAAGTATTCCTCTTGCTTCTAAAGCTTTATTTATGACAGCCTTATCTGTTTTGGATAAGTTGTCAGGAGCCTTATCAGGAATAAACCCAAGAATATTCCGAAATTGTCCAATTGCCTCTTGTTTATTATTTTCAACATTTTCCTTTAAAAGTTCTCTATTTTCCATGAATGTCTCATCAAAGCTCATTTGTTCTTTTATAAGCTGGCTAAGAGGAGCAGACTCAAGAGATTTTTTGGTATCAGCTTTAAGAACTTCATCAATCTTTGAAGCTTTAGCCGGTTTTTCAACAGGTTTATCTCCTGCTTGTTCAACAGGCTTCTCTCCCGTTTGCTCAACAGTATTATCTCCTGCTTGTTCAACAGGTTTATCTGCTGTTGTTATAGGAGGAGTATAAAAAGGACCAAAATATGGAACACCAAGACCAATACTCAGCCCAAGTCCTAAATCCAAAAGGCCTGGAGTTGGTTGAGAAGATAAATTGGTACCCTTTAGATAATCTGAAAAACTATACGTTGGCAAAGTCAGTGTTGGAGTTGGTATAGTTGTACCAAGAGTAAGTGGCGGTGAAGAGAAACCAATAGCAGGAGGAGGCTGGGCTATCCCCAAAGTAAGCTGTGGTGTAGTGATTGGTAAAGTTAAAAGGCTAGGGATATATTTATTTTTTTCCCAATCATAAGTATCATCCCAATCATCAAGTAATTTAAAGGGCTCTTCAAGTGTTGGCAGCTCTTTGGGTACAGGAGCAAGTACAAGTTTGGGTATTTCAACTTTAGGGGTGTCAACCTTTGGAGTTTCAGTCTTTGGTGCTGGTGTCTGAACTTTCGGTATTTCAACCTTTGGTGTTTCCACCTTTGGAACCTGAACCTTAGGAGCAGCATGTTTTACATTTATAACATCAGTATCACCTGATGAACCTAAATATTTACTAAAAGCACTACTGGTAAAACCAAGATAACTACTGACCCCTTCAAGTAATTCAGAAGGAACAACAAACTTAACAACTTTACCATCATAGTTAGGATTATCGGTAATTTTTTTCATATCTTCTTTTGTTGCCCGGTAAAGACTAAAAGTGCCATCTTCATTTTTGATTATTGCTTCAAGACCGCTATGTTTTCTGGCAGCAGCAATAGCATCATTAACATTGGTGAATCTATTGTAATCGATATTCCCTGCCTGATTACGTACTCCCTTGCTATTATCAATAAAGCTACCATTTATTTTTTTACCAACATCAG